>JBFHXM010000044.1:0-9174 GCA_041598975.1 Candidatus Woesearchaeota archaeon
GATGTTGGAGATAAAGACGATATTGCTGTAACTTTTGAGTTGAAGAACACAGACCGAGGCCCTCAGGCAGTTGAGGTTGTTTTTGAGAAAGATTCAGAATCTTCAGAATAATATTTATATTTATTATATTTTTTAGTGTTATTAATTGAATTTCTATTGTATTTATTACTATTTATATTGACAAATATTTATAAATGATTTTTATAGGGTATATTTATGTTTAAAGTATGCAAAAAAGGACAATTATCTGCATTGATAATAATTGGGGTTCTGGTTTTGGTTTCGTCTTTTATTTTGATAAAAGGATTAAATAGTGGTAAGAGTAACAATTTAGATAGTTTTACTTCTAATTTGGATGTTTCTGAAGTGGATGATTATGCGAAGAGCTGTGTTAAAATTATAGTTCGTGAAGGTATTGTTGAAGTAGGTTTTGAGGATGTTTCTGCTTTGGAGAATTATGTTAATTTGAATCTTCCTGGGTGTGTTGAAAAGGCGAATGACCTTTTTGCAGATTTGGAAGTGAATTTTGATGAGATTGATACTAAAATAGAGATTCATGATGTGAGTTACAATAACAAAAACATGTTTGTTCATGTTGATTTTCCTTTGCTTATTGAGAAAGATGGAGATTTTTCTTTGCTTAGGGTGTTTGAATTTCAACAACCAATTTTTGGGTTGCAGAAGTTGAATCTTGCAGGGAATGTTTTGCAAGAGACAGTAATATTCAGTTCTCCAGATAATCAAGTTAAGTTCAAGATTGAGAAAGGAACAGTGATTACAAATAAGTATGGTTATTCTTTTGATGAGATTTGGATTGAGGTTAAGGATAAGAACGATTATTATATTTATGAGGATAATTCTATTTTTGATGTAGTTTATGAGATGCTTCCAAATGGAGCTCAATTCAATCCACCAATTACAATAACTGTTGAGTATGAAGATAGTCAAGTAAATTTTCCAGAATCACAATTGACTTATAGTTGGTATGGCAAAGGGAAGTGGACGCCATATCCAAGCAGTGTTGATACTGTTAATAATGTGGTAACTGCGAAAGTTGACCATTTTACAGGTGGAAGTTTGACTAAGGGTGAGTCTACAGATGCTCCTGAAGTTGAGAAAAAAACTATGTGTTATGGTTTGAATGAATTTGAATGTAGTGAGGTATCTTCTATAGTTGGAACTAATGGAGTTAACATGAAACATTGTCAATGGGAAAATGATGAATGTAAGCCTAGTTGTGGCGAATGGTTGTTTAGTAAGGGATTTGGGAGGGAAAATGGTTTTTGTATAAATACTTTTACTCCCGGTTATAATGATATTAAATGTGATGAAGAAAAAAGTGTTTGTAATGTGCCAGAAGCATTAAAAACATATTTGCAAATAAATGCTACTGGAAATAACTCAAATATGACTATAGGGACAGACGAACAAATTTATTCTTATTTGTATTTAGATACAGCTTCAGGAGGAATTTATGGTTGTAATATTTGCTTGTCAGATGGTTTTGCAAATAGTGGCAATGATGAGATAGATTTGAGTAGTGTTATCTGGTCAGGTAGTGATGTGTCTGGGCTTCCTATAGTGTCTGATTTGATTTTGTCTGAGATTAATGTTGGTGAAGCAGGCATTAATTTTGACCAGAGCATGCTTGTTGATGAAGAGATGGGACTTGTGCATTTTTTCTGGAAAGTGGATGGTCAATGGTATGGAAAGGCAATTGAGCATATTGGTGCCCAAAGGCCATATAATGTTTGCAGAGGGCTTCATTATGTATGGGATGGAAATGATGCAGGGGATTTCCCTCCAGGTTCTGATTGGAAGGTTTGTGAAAATTCACTTTATAGAGGAGACCCTAACATGCCTGACCCTGTTGCTGTTCCTCCAATAGGTGAAGAGGTTGCATTTTTAGTTGTTAATGAGAATCCTGAAAAGCAGGAAAGAACTGCAGTTAAATTGTTTAATATTTATTATCAAATTCCTGATTGCCCTGAACCTGTTGAGAAGTATGAAGATGAGTTGAATTTGAGCAGTGTTGTTTGGGATGATAAAGATGTTGCTAATTTTGAGATTGCTTCTGATTTGGAGATTAAGGATAAGAAGATTGCAGGAGAACCAGGGATGGAGTTTGTACAGGAGCTTGTGACTGGAAACGCAAAAGGAGAGGTTTATTTCTTCTGGCAAGCAAAAGGAAAATGGTATGGTAAAGTTATTGATGATATAAATGGAAACAAACCTGAAGGTTTGGCAAAAGATTTGCATTATGTTTTAAGTAAGAAGGATAAAGGAAATGTTTCTTCTAGTTGGAAAGTTTGTTATAATGAGAGTTATGATGGAGTTTTGTATAATGCAAGCATGCCTCCAGTAGGCGAGAAAGTTTATTATTTAGTTGCAAATCCTACTAAAAAGGAGAGGACAGTTTCTAAATCTTTTAATGTAAAGGTTGAAAATAAATGTTTGAAGTCTGTTAATCCTGTTGAGCCAAAACCTGAGGGGCCAACTCCTGAGGAGTTGATTTGTGATGGCAGTAGTCTTTGTGATTTTCCTGCAGATTTTGAATTATCAATTAGTTCTAGTGTTGTTCAAGACAAGCCTGTTTTGAAGTTTGCCCAGACTTTGACTGAAGCTGAAGGTACATTTGTTTATTATTATTGGAAGGTTGGAGATAGTTGGTATGGGAAGTATATTAGTAATTTGCCGAAGAATCAGGATTGGGGACTTATAGAGGATTTGTATCCAGTGTATGATAGTTATCCTGGTGAAATGCCTTCTGGATGGGTAGATTGTGGCAGTTACGTACTTCCTCCTGCTGGTGAAGAGGTTTATTACATGTTGATTGGCCAACAGAATGATATAAGAACGGATTTGGCTGCTTATGTTGTTGAAACAGAACCTGTCTGCAATAATTAAAATTTAGAGGTAAACAATTAAAATGGAATATGAGAAAATTCAGATGTTTATTATTGGAATTTTGTTTCTTCCAATTTTAGTTATCGGCTTTTTGTGGTACAAACTTTATTCTGTTTCCAAGCAGACGGGAATTGAGATGAGTTTTCCTGTGGTTTATTTTTATATTATTTTTATTAATATTGTTTTGATAGTTGCAGTTTTGTTCTTTTTCAAGTTTTTTGTTGAGTACAAGATGCGGTATAAAGTAGAATGATTAAAAAAAAAATACCTTTTGTTAAAAAGCATATATTTATCCCTTTGACCGCATTTGTTTTTATTTTGTTTGTTTATTTTTTTGTTTATCTTGATTTTTTGCCTGCTCAATCTGTGATGGTTGAGTATTTGAAGTTTATTTATTTGGAGCATGGTCCTTTGATTTTGTTTGTTAGTGTTTTTATTGAGAGTATAGCGTATGTTGGTCTTTATTTTCCAGGGAGTTTTATTGCTTTTTTAATTGTGATATTTTCTGAAGGAACTTTCTTTGAGTTTTTTTTGATTTTTGTTCTTTCGATGTTTGCTCTTTTTTTGGGGAACATTTTTAATTATAGTTTGGGTTTGTTGCTCTCTGATAGAAAGATTAAGGATGTTAAGAAGCCTAATCGTAAGCATTTGCTTTTTTATGTTTTGCATCCTAATTTAATTGCATTTCATATGTTCCGGTGCGGGATTTTCAAAAAGGGATTTTCTGATTTGTTTGTTTTGAGTTTGTTTTTCATGCCTTATTTAGTTATTTTGATTATTATTGGTTTTGTTTTTAAAAAAGCTAGTGCGGATTTTGTTGGAAGTTATTTTATTGTTCCTAGTTTGCTTTTTATCTGGTTTTTGTTTGCTTTGTATTTGGATTTGAGGGATAGAAAGTGAGGCCAGTTGTTGTTTTTTACTGGGGCATGCTTCTTACTTTGAGTTTTTTTGTGTTTATTTTTTTGCAGTTTGTTTATGTTAGTGAAAATTTGGTTGTGCCTGCAGGTGTTTATGACGACCCTTATCAGAAGAAGATTTCGGGATTGGAGAGTTGGACTTTGGAGGGATACGACATTGTTCCTTTAGCTGAATATGAAGTTAAGGCAAGGGTTTTGAGTAGGAAGAATTATGATGATGAGCTTGGTTTATCGCCTGTTGATTTTGCTTTGGGGTGGGGTGATATGGCCAATTTGACGTACCTTAAAGGCATTAAAATCACTCAAGGCAATAGAAGGTATACTTATAGTTATTTTGATTCTTCTTTGTCTAGGTATGAGATTCGTACTCATAGTTCAAATCATCATATTGTTCCTGCTAACGATAATGTTTCTAGGATTATTTCTAAGATTCATGAAAATGATTTTGTTTATCTTAAAGGTTATTTAATTGAGATTAAATCAGGAGATAGAAGTATTGTTAAGAGTTCTTTGACTAGAGATGACCAGTATGATGGTGCGTGTGAAGTTTTGTGGGTGGAAGAAGCGAGCATTATTGAATGATGAAAAACAAAGATTTAAATATTTTTAGTTATAAACAAAATTATGAGTAAGGGTTTAATAATTGCAATTGGAATGGATGATTTCATTGCAGAGTTTGCAATTAATGAAATAAAACCTAAACATGTTGCATTTTTAGTTACAGATGTAACTTTTTCTAATGTGATGAAAATTGTTGAAAAATGTAAAATTTCTTCTTATAAACTTTTTTTCATTAAAAATATTTTTAGTACTACTGAAACTATTCACGAATTTTTGAATGCTTTTAATTGGATTAAAGGCCATAAACTTTCTCAACTTTATGTTGAGGGTACAAATTGTATTACTGTTGTTGAAATGGCAACTTATGTTTCCGCTAGTATTTTGAATTTGTATAGGGATGTACTTGAAGAGAAAATAGATTTTAAATTAGTTTATGTGCATGCAGATTTTCAAATTCGTTCTGATGGTGTTGCAGGTGAGGTAAGGGGTACAGAAAAACTTGTAGAACTTGAAAGGCCAATTGATAGTTTAAGTTTTGTTTTAGCTATTGATGCAATTAGAGCTTTTAATAAAAGAAGATATTTGAATGCTCATGAGAATTTTTCAATTTTAGTGAAAAATACTACAGGAGATAAAATTATTTTGTATAAAGGATTGTTTCATTTATCTTTAGGATATGAGTTTTGGGATAAAGTTAATTTTGATGAAGCAATTAAAAATCTTGAACTTGCAAATGAGAATTTTAATCAAGTTAAAGATTATAAATTAGGGAAAAAGTTAATTCCATTAATTGAGAAGAATATTATTGCTCTTGAAAATTTAAAAGCACAAGATTTGAAACATATTATTGTTGATTTATATATAAATGCTTTGAGAAGAGAGAATGAAGGACGTTTTGATGATGGTATTGGTAGATTATATGCATGTTTAGAACGTATTACACAGTTTAGATTGAAGAAATATAATATTGACACAAAATCGCCAGATTATTCAAATTTATCTAAAGATGTTGTTAAAAAGTTTGAAGAGAAACTAGGTTTTTTACCTGTAGAATTAGAATTGAAAAAAAATGCTGAACTTTTAATTTTACTTGATGATCCAATTGGAAAAACAATTAAGGAAATTAAGTATAACAAATTTGTAGGTTTAATTGGTGTGCGAAATCAATCTATATTGGCGCACGGCATATCTTCTATTTCCAAACAGAATTTTGTTGATTTTAAAGTTAAATTATTGGAACCTGTGTTAGATTCATTTAGAAAAGTTGAAAAAATGGATGAAAAATTTGTTGAGATGCATAAACATATTAGGATTCATGATATTAATGAAGTTTTGTATAAAGAAACAATTTCTAGTAAGAATTAGTGTCCTTTCTCAGTAGCAACGTTTTTAAATAAGTATTTCTTATTGTATTTATGGATGAAATAATTTCTGTTAAAGAATTAGAAAATGATTTTTATGCTACAGAAAGAGATTTTCCTGAAAAAGTAAAATATTTTATTCCTACAAATACTAATTTATTTCTTAAGTATTTTGATTTAGCAGTTGGTTGGAAAGCTGAGGGGCCTAATCCTAAATTTAATCGAAGATTTGAAAGACAATATAATTTGATGAGAAAAGTTTTAGAGGGTAAAGGTCCAAGAAAGAGTGTTTTTGTAGAACAAATAGGTTTTAATCATAAAACTGGCCTTGTTGATTTAATTAGCATTCCAATTACTAATAGGAGATTATCAGCAGGAACACCATTTACAGATAATCAATCCCATATTGTTATGTTTAGAACATATCCAGAGAGAGAAAATAATAGTTTTAAGCATTCTTGTGGTTCAATAACTGCAGCTGATTTAGAGAACGTTTTACAATGTAATGATTATGAAGGTAAAATGTTAATACCTATGGAAAATTTATTTGTTTCTGCTTTAGATGGTACAGATTTAACTGTAGCTAATCAAAAAATGAATATTAGAGAAGTTAGAGATAGTTTGGATAAATTAAGAGTTGCTTCTGAGAGTATATTACAAAAATATCTGAAAATTGCTTTGGGAGATGATTATGAAGCTCCAAAAGTTGGCCCAAAATTTTATTTCAAATCTGCATTTGATTCAGGTTTAATTTCTCAATCACAATATGTTCAAGGGTCATCTTTATTATATTTTGGAAATTCGTCTATACATCAAAGTCATTTAAATGTTAGTGGGATTCATGCAAGATTATTGCATCATTTTTTAAATGAAATTGTTGAGATTGGAATTGGTCATCATAGATTATTTAAAACAAGAGATCATAAAACATCTTGGGGGGATGAATTTCAATTATATACTGATGCTTTTGAATATAAGCTTTGGAGAGGAATATTTGATCAAATACAATCACTAAAATCTGTTGAGATGGATAGAGATTTGCATAGTTCTAAAATTCAAGTTGGAAATAAACAAGAATATACTCGAAAGCATGTTATGGCTTCTGCTTTGAAAATCATTAAAAGAGGTTTAATAGATGTTCCTTCTGCTAAATTAAATAAAGGTGATGAAGAATTTTTGAAAGTAATTAATTTTTGGGCTAAAAGAATAAAAGATGAATCTCAATATAGTACTAATGATGCTATTAGAGCTTCTTTATTTGCTTATAATTTTTTTTATTTCTCTAAAAATCAGAATACTGATAGGTTAAGGGCAAGACTTCCTGCAGATGCACATGATGATAATTTGGATTTAGCTATTAAAAAGAAAGGTAGAAGCACTCAAAGATATGGAAAATATGGGTGGCAAAAACTTGCTAGAGGCGAGTTAAAGAATCCTCTTAATGTTATTAGGAGCGTGATCAAGATGAATATGGCAGATTATTATCAAGCGATGCATTTTGTTGAAAGATAATGAGATTATATTGTAATATTTTAGAATGAGTATGTTTATTAATTATTAATTCTGTAGATATTATGGGTTTTAATATTGGTGCTCAAGTATCTACTGCGAATTTTACTTTTGAGGATGCATTTAGATATATTTATTCTATTGGAGGAAACACAGTACAAATTTTCCTAAAAAGTACCAGAGAAAATTTTGATGTGATTGATGAAGAAGACTATAAAAAAGCTAAATATTTTTTAGAGAAGAATAAAATGTTTTTAGTTGCTCATGGGTATTTTAACCTTGCAAAGGATTATACTAAAAATTTGTTTATGTTAGAATTATTAATTTCAGATTTTCATAAGTTATCTGTTTTAGGTGGTGCTGGAGTTATTTTACATGTTGGTAAAAATTTGGATTTGGAATATCATGTAGCAATTGAGAATGTTAGAAATAATATTGGGATGATTTTAGAAAGAGTGCCAGATGATGTTAAATTGATATTGGAAAATACTTCAGGCCAAGAAGGAGATGTTGGTTTCAAATTTGAAGATTTAAAAGAAATTTATGATAATTTATCTTTTCAAAATAGAGAAAGAATTGGTTTTTGTGTTGATACTTGTCATTCTCATGTGGCGGGTTATGACTTATCGACTAAAGAAGGATTTTTATATTGGAAAGATGAGTTTGAAAGATGTATTGGTTGGGACAAGGTTGTTTGTATCCATTTAAATGATGCTAAATATAGTCCTGGTTTCAAAATTGATAAACACGAAGATATCGGTTATGGGACAATTTCTAAAGAAGGTTTTCAAGAGATTGTGTATTTTGCAAAAAAGAATTCCATACCGATGATTTTAGAGACTCCTGAAAAAGAGGTTAGTTATAAAGAACAGATTAAGATTGTTAAAGATATGGCCGGAGTTTAATTAAAAAATTACACCTCTAACTCTTCATTAATTCCATAGCTATGAAGCACTTGTTGATATTCCCTATAAAGTTCTTTTTCTAATTCACTAATCGGTTTCCAAGTCTCGCCATCTTTTATTTCAGGAGGCGTGGTTTCATCGTTATTAGCTCTTATTTGATACAATTCACCATCATTTATTCCAGAGGTATAAAACATTCCTTTATGAGTGCCTTGGAAAGTAACTTCGACATTATCATGTCCACCTATTAATTTCATTGCTCTACCAAATGCACCTAATTTTAAAAAAGCATTATGAATTAATTCCATATCTAGCATAATTGTCTCAACTAATCCTGATTCACTTTTTTTTCTTCTTAATTCTTTCACATAATTAACATCTGAATCTTCGCAACAAGCAGAGAAATCATCATCATTTCCAATTCTTATTTCTGGAAAAAGATATAAATTATCATCTGCTCTGTAGGTTTCAATTTTGCCATTAAAATCTACTTCCAGAGAACAATATTTGCCATTTAATACAATTTCTGTTGCAATAGGTTTTTTAGAACCATGTTGTTTTTTTCTTGCTTCAAGCAAACTTTCTAATTTTATAACTGCATATTGTAAGTTGAAGCCTTCCATTTTTTTATTTTAATTGTTCGATATATTTTTTTAATTGTTTTAATGTTAATTGCGAATTATATTCTAATAAATCAACTACATCTGGCCTATCCCTTTTATATATAAATTGTGGTTCTCTTATTTGTATTTGCCCTTCCTCTAATAATAAAATAAATATATTTCTGTATGTTTGAGGGGTGACTATAAGATCCAATCTATCATCCAACGACCTTGTTTTTAAATATCCTTTTGCCTGATATAGATTTCTCCCATTTGCTTCTCCTATACACTTTGGATCAAGTGTTAAATCATACTGTCCTAAAAGTGTTACCAAGATACCTTGTGGAGTTTGTGATACTTCATCTTTGAACTTACGAAAATCATGTAAAGATTGTGTTTTATAATGTAGGAC
>JBFHXM010000045.1:0-8986 GCA_041598975.1 Candidatus Woesearchaeota archaeon
AGCCACAGATTTTAACTATCTTTTAATAATAAAGAAGATATATAATATTTTTTTACTAAGATTTTTTATGACTATTAAAAAGAAAGATTCAATTAAAAAAAAATCAACTTCTCCTGTGAAAAAAACTGTAAAAAAAGTTGAGTCAAAGCCTAAGAAAACTGCTTTAAAGGTTGTTAAGAGTTCTGTTAAAAAAGAAGCAAAAAAAGTTGTTTCAAAGAAATCTGTTAAGGTTGTTAAATCTGAAGGGACAAAGCCTAAAAAAATTATTAAAAATCCTGTTAAGAAGCAGGTTGTTAAAAAAGAGCCAATTAAAAAGGAACCAGTTAAGAAGGTTGTTTCTGTGAAAGCTAAAGCAGATGCTGAGTCTGTTGATGCGACTATTTTTGAGAAGAGTTTGGATTTGGTTAAGGGTTTGAACAGCCAGATAAAGAAAGTAAGCATTGCAAAGGACGAGCTTAGAAATGATATTGCAAATCTTGAAAAGAAGGTTGCTTCACAGGAAGGCAAAGTGAAAAAGTATTCTGATGTTTCTCATCAAAAAAATGCTTTGGCAATGTTGAAACAGGAAATCATGGAGGAGTTCGCACCTTTAATTGAGAAGTTGAATCTAAAATCTTTTAAGAATGAAGTTAATAAGGAGATTGAAAATTTTATTGAAGTTGAATCTAAAAAGCTTAAGAGTGAGCTTGATATGAAGTCTAACAGGTCAAAAAGAGATTTGGCTAAGAAATTGTCTGATTTGGAAGCTAAACTAATTGAAGTTGTTTCTAATAATGAGAAATTGAAAAAAGAAATTAAAAAGCAAGATAGGATGAAAATTGGTGACGAGATTTCTTTAAGCATTGATAAAATTAGCAAAAGTTTTCAAAGCAAACTATCTGATAAGCAAAAAGTTATTGATGATTTGAAAAAAAGTCAGGATAGTTTGCAAAAAAGTATTTCTAGACTTGAAATTAAAGTCGGAAAAATGAAGTCTGGGGCGAAGAATGTGTCTGTTCAAGATGGCCTTGATTTAAGTTCAATTGAGAGTAAAATAAAGAAGCTTGAGAATGAGAACAAATCTATTAAAAAGCTTGTTGATAAATATGAAGATGAGCTTTATAATAGAAAAAAATCTGAATCCTTGATGGTTGAAGAGAAAGTTAAGGAGATTTTGAGTGAGACAAATAGGAAGGTTGAGCAGATAAGTTCTGACAAGGATTCAATTGAGGTTTATGTTGAAAAAAAGATTAATGAAACTGTTGATTTTGTTAATAGTCTTGAAACTAAGTTCAAAGTTTTGGAAAAGCAGGATGTTAAAAAGTTTGAAAAGAGCTTGTTTGATAAACTTAAAGGAATGTTTGAGGATGCAAGGCTTGAGTTGAATTTGAAGGTTGATTCACTTTTATCTGGCATTAGAAGGAGCAGAGATATTGATAGAAAAGATTTTGACAAATTTAAAAAAGAGACCACCAAATTTGTTGAAGATTATATTGAGAATCTTAATAAAGAGATTAAGAATGTGAAGGATGTTTTGGAGAGTAACATGCATTCTAATTTTGAGAAAAAACTTACGACTCTTCGAAAGGCTTTGAACAAGGAAGAGATTGATTTGAAAGGTGAATTGAAACTTCTCAAGGTTGAAGGGGAAGCTCAGAAGAAGTATTTCATTGACAGGTATAATTTGATTGTAGGTGAAATCAAGGAGATGCAGGAGAAGGAGCTTAAGGATACTAAAGATATGCTTGACAAAAAGGCCAAGGAATTGATTGAGGAAGTTAATGTAAGTTTGGCTAAGCAGATTGCAAAGAATAATGAGTTTACTACAAAGATTTCTCTTGAGAACAAAGAGGAACTCAGGAAACTTAATGAGGCCGTAGAGAGCAAGTTTTTTACTGCTAAAACCCAGTATGACAAGATTTTTGAGGATAAGATTTCTGAGGTTAATTCCAGACTTGAGAAGGAAGAGGAGAATTTTTTGAATAAGTTGAATTTTATTGAAGGTGAGAAAGATAATTTTGTTTCTGAGATGACTGCTTTTAAGGATGAGATTGGTACACTTACAAAAGAATACATTACCAAACTTGATGATGAATTGCAGACTATCAAGGCTACAGAAATTAATTTTACTAATGAGAGGGAAGCTTTTTTTTCTGAGCTGACTACCATTTCACAAGCTAAGAAATTGGAACTTCAAGAGTATGCAAAAGATGTGGAGAATAAGATTTACAGTATACTTGATGAAGAAAAAGCAAGATTTGATAGTAGCGAAAATTCGTTCAGGGAGACTTTTAAGGAGAAGGTTACAACTTTGAGAGAAGTTTTGGATAAGAGAATTGATAATCTTGAAAAAAGGTTTGTTGAGAAGAATTTGAAATACATTACAGACAAGATTAATTCTGAGATGAAGATGTTTGAGCTTTATGATAAGAAGCTTGATGCAAAAAAAGAGGAGATTGATTTGATTGCTGCTGATTTCAATAGGGGTATGGAAGAGTTTTTTGTAAATATTGAAGCAGAGCACGATAGGATTAATTCTAAAATTGAAGAGAGGCAAACGAACATGGAGCAAAGGCTTAACTCTAGATTTTTGGATTATGATGGGTTGTTTGCAAATTTCAAAAGCGTTGTTGTTGAAGAAGTTGAAGATTTGATTAAGGAAGTTAATACTATTGTGGAAGAGAAGATGAAGCTTGCTGACCAGAAGATAAGGGATTTAACTTTGAGAATCAAGGAGTTTGACAAGGTTGATAGGAGAATTAGAAAGGAAGAGATGGCGGTCGAGGAGATGAAGGTTTCTGTAGAGCATCAAATCAGAGATATTAGGAATGAAGTTAATGATAACAGGGTTAAGTTATCTTTAATCCATGATACTTCCGGACATACAATGGCAGATCATGTGAAGTACATGGCAGAGTATGAGATGCAATTAGTTAGTTTGGTTAAATCTTTGAAGGTGCGAGGAATGACTGATAATAATATCAGGCAGGCTTTGATTAACAAGGGACATCCTGCTTTTTATGTTAGCATGATACTTGATAATTTTGATGTTATTTATGATGAGCAAGGCTACTAGTAATTTTTATTCTTTTTATTTATTTCTGCGTTATTTTAAGTCTTATGTAGCAATCTACACTACGACTTAAAATGCCTTGAAATAATCAAAAATAATTAAAAATTATGTTCTGGTTAGAAAAGTTTTTAATATTTGATATTTAATTATTATAATTATGATGATTAGAAAAGCAACATTAAGTGATTTGGATGATTTGATTAAATTGTTAGTTTTATTTAAGAGGGATTTGACGAATTATGTGCCTGATGATTTGAAGGTTTTCAGAAAAAAAGAAAAACCAATAAGTTTAATTAGAGAATCTGTTAAAGAAGAGCTTGAAAATAAAAAAGGTTTATTTTTAGTTATTGAAGAAAAGAAAGAATTAATTGGTTTTGGGTATGGAACTATTAATGAGTATGTTCATATGCTTTTTGAACCTGTGAGGCATGGAATGTTGAATCATATTTGGATTAAAGAAAATTTTAGAGGGAAGGGGTTTTCTTCTATGTTGAAAGATAGGTTATTTGATTGGTTTGTAGATAATGACTGTAAATATGTAAAATTATTAGTTTTGGATATTAATCCTGCAAAAGAGATTTATGAAAATTGGGGTTTTGAATTGTATTTGGATTCTATGATTAAAGTTATTGATTAAGTTTATAAATTCTAAACTTAGATTTTTTTTATGGGAAAAATAGTTGCAATTGGGGGGGGTGAAATTGGTAGGCCAGGATTTGAAATTGAAACCGAGGTTATTGATAAGGAAATAATTAAACTTTCAGGCAAAAAAAATCCTAAATTGCTTTTTATTCCAACTGCTTCTGGAGATAGTTTGGGTTATGTTGATGTTGTAAATAATTATTTTGGTAAAAGATTAGGTTGTCATATAGAGGTATTATATTTAGTTGAAAATGATATTTCTTTGGATGAAATAAGAGAGAAAATATTTGGTTCGGATATTATTTATGTTGGTGGAGGCAATACAAAAAAAATGCTTGATATTTGGAGAGAAAAAAATATTGAGAAAATTTTAAAAGAAGCATTTGAGAAAGGAATTGTTTTATCTGGTGTTAGTGCTGGAGCAATATGTTGGTTTGAATATGGATGTAGTGATTCTGTTAATTACAAATTAGATTCTGAACCTGAAAGTTTTGTTGAAATTAAAGGTTTGGGTTTTGTTAAAGGTTTATTTTGTCCACATTATGATGTTGAGACTAATAGAAAAAAAGGTTTAAAAAATATGATGAAAGATAACGGGGATTTTGCTTATGCTTTAGATAATTGTTGTGCAATTAAAATTGTTGATGGAAATTTTGAGATTATTAAATCTAAAAATAGTGCTAATGCTTATAAGGTTTATTGGGAAAATAATGAATGTTATGAAGAGATTATTGATTAAGTTTATAAGTTATAAATTTTTAAATTATTTTTATGGATTATAGAGACTGGAGATTTTATGTGCCTGTTTATTATTTTGTTGGCACTATTATTTTTTTGTTTTATTTTGGATTTGGGATGTTACAAAATTATATTGGAGCAGTTATAATGTTTGTTGGTTATGTTATATGGTTTATTAGCAGATTTAATTTGGGAAATAAATTATTTGTAATGCCAGTAAAACCAAAAAAATTAATTATAAAGGGTTTGTATAAAAAAATTAGGCATCCACTTTATTTTGCACAATTTATAGTTTTAGTAGGTTTTTTGGTTTATGTTGGTTTGTGGTATTTATGGTTTGTTTTAATACCTTATATTATTCTTCAAAGAACGAGAATAAAAAAGGAAGAAGAAATATTAGAAAAAGCTTTTGGTAAAGAATATTTAGATTATAAGAAGCAGACTTGGTTTTAGAATTAATACTAGTTTAAAAATAAAGTGACCTGTTCGTGATACGAGAAATCGAAGATTTCTGGACAATTTGAACAAGTTCAAATAGTTTGAACACTCCGGTTCAAATCTTTATATCTTGAGAATAATTCTTGAAAAATGACCTGTCCGTGATTTGAACACGGGACCACTCGATTATCAGTCGAGCATTCTAACCAGGCTGAACTAACAGGTCAACATTAGAAGATAAGGCCGTTCCCAGAGCCAACAAAATGTGGATTTGGATTCGCCTTGAGCGCCGCATGCAGGACTCGAACCTGCGACCCCACGGTTAACAGCCGTGTGCTCTACCTACTGAGCTAATGAGGCATTGCCTATTTGTAATTATAGTAATTTGATATCCTTTTATAAAGTTTTTTGTAAGATTTTTTGTTTTTATCAAAATGGCAATTAAATTTGTTTTTTAAGGATTTGAGAAAAAATAGTAAGGTTTATAAATAAATTTTCTTTAATTATTTTTAACAAAACCTAATAATTCGCAAGGTTTTGCGAGAATAGGTAATTTCTTTATAAAGAGGTATACAAAAATGTCAAAAAAAGAGAAAATCTTAGGTATTGATTTGGGTACAACTAATAGTTGTGTAAGTGTGATGGAGAACGGCCATGCAGTGGTTATTCCAAATTCTGAAGGTGCAAGGACTACTCCGAGCGTTGTGCACATTACAAAGAGTGGTGAGAGAATTGTGGGTGAGCCAGCAAAGAAGCAAGCGATTGTTAAGCCTAGTGAGACTGTTTCTAGTATCAAGACTCATATGGGTGAGGATTATAAAGTTAATATTCATGGAAAAGATTATACTGCTCAGGAAATTTCTGCTATGACGCTTGCTAAGATGAAAAAAGATGCTGAGAGTTATTTGGGAACTGATGTTAAAAAGGCAGTTATTACTGTGCCTGCTTATTTTACTGATGCGCAAAGACAAGCTACAAAGGATGCAGGTAAGATTGCAGGTTTTGAAGTAGAAAGGATTATTAATGAGCCGACAGCTGCTGCTTTGTCTTATGGTATTGACAAGACTGATGCACACACTGTTCTTGTGTTTGATTTTGGAGGAGGTACTTTTGATGTTTCTATTTTGGAGCTTGATGAAGGAGTTTTTGAAGTTAAGTCTACTGCAGGAGATAATTATTTAGGTGGAGATAATATTGATAAAATTTTAATTGATTATATTGCAGATGAGTTTAAGAAAGAACATGGTATTGATTTGAGAAGTGATCCTCAGTCTGCTCAAAGAATAAAGAATGCTGCAGAAAAATCTAAAATTGAACTATCTTCAAAGCTTGAGACTGAAATTTCTGAGCCGTTTATTACTGCTGATGCAAACGGCCCTAAGCATTTGGAGATGAAGATTACAAGGGCTAAATTTGAAGATTTGATTAGTGATATTTTAACTAGGTTGAAAAAACCTACTGAGCAAGCTATCAAGGACGCTAAAATGAAACTCTCTGAGATTGACAAGGTTATTTTGGTTGGAGGTTCTACAAGGATTCCTGCAGTTCAAGAACTTGTTAAGAAAATTTCTGGCAGGGACGCAGATAGGTCAGTGAATCCTGATGAAGCTGTTGCGATGGGTGCAGCTATTCAAGGAGGGGTTCTTGCAGGAGATGTTAAGGATGTTTTGCTTCTTGATGTTACTCCTTTAACTCTTGGTATTGAAACTCTTGGTGGAGTGTTTACAAAGATGATTGATAAGAATACTACAATTCCTACAAAAAAGTCTCAAGTTTATTCAACTGCAGAGGATAATCAGTCTGCTGTAACTATTAGAATTGCTCAAGGTGAGAGGACTATGTTTAATGATAATAAGTTGCTTGGCCAGTTTAATTTGGAAGGGATTCCGCCTGCACCTAGAGGTGTTCCTCAGATTGAGGTTACTTTCGATATTGATGCTAATGGTATTGTTAATGTTAGTGCAAAAGATTTGGGTACTAAAAAGGAGCAAAATATCAAGATTGTCGCTTCTTCAAATTTGAGTGATGATGAAATTAAGAAGATGCAGGAGGATGCAGAGAAGCATGCTGAAGAAGATAAAAAGAGAAGAGAAGAGGTAGAGACAATTAATCAGGCAGAGCAACTTGTTTTTCAAACTAAAAAGCTTTTAGAAGAGAATAAGGATAAAGTTGACCAGAAGAAAGTTAGTCCTTTGATGAGTGAGATTGATGAACTTGATAAAATGCTTAAAGCTGAAAAAAGGGATGTTGAAAAGATTAAAGCTAAGCAGGATGAGATTAATAAGAAGGCCCAGGAGATTTTTACGGAGATGTATCAGAAGCAAGCGGCTTCTGGACAGGCCACAGGCATGGCATCTGAAGATTCTGAAGATGATTCTGATGAGAAAGTTGTAGATGCTGAGGCAACTGAGAAAGAAGATAAAAAGAGAAAGAAGTAAATCTATTTCTTGTTTATATTTTATAATTATTTTTAGTTATTTGAGTTTTGGTTATTATTTTAGTTGCAGGTAAATATCAAATCCAGTTTTCCTGTGTTCTCTTTGTCGAGTATGCATTGATTTTGTATTTTTCCGTCTATTTTGAATGTGTCTATTATTTGGAATTCTGTCATTTTTTCATTCCCTTTTGAGCCTACAAATTCTGTTTTTAAAACTATCACATTGTTTTGGGTGTCAGCAATCTGTCCGAATTCAGTATTTGCGTTAGCTAATAATGTTGAGAATGCATCTTCGTCTCTTACACTTATAAAGCCAGTTGTTGATTTTGGATTTATCATGCACAAACTATTGAAAGCCTTGTGGTTTATTTGGATTCTTGTTGTACTGCCCTGGTTTAATGGGTCGTTACAATATTCAAGTGCGTTTTTGAGTTCGTTTTTTATTTTTGCCCTATCTTGTTCTGATATTAATTCATTTACACCCATTATTTTTTGGTATCCAAATACTATTATCCATATCATGAATATTCCCATTAAAATGTAAAAAAGGGTGCTTATTCCAATTTCTATTGCTTTTTTGTTTGTTTTCATTTTAATTTAAATTATATCTTTCCAGAGCATAACTGTTATTACAATTAGGACACTTATAATTGTTACTGTAATTATCATTATCATGTTTTGTAGTATAAGTATTGCAAGCATTCCTAGAAATAGTATTGTAATAGTGCTTATCCATCCAAATCTTCCTTTCAGCCAGAATTCAAATCCTTCTGTTCCAAGAATTGGGATTAGGCTGACGAATGCAATATAGAATATGATGAACATGAACCAGAAAAAAAATTCATTGCTTGGTGAAATTAGTATTTTTATCAAGTAACTAAATATCAGATAGAAAAGGAATCCGGAAAACAATACTTTTGAATATCTGTAGAGTGTTATTTCATGTGGTGTGGTTTTCTCGAATTTTTGCTTTGTCCCTATGAATTTGTGCGGGATTTGTTTTATTGAATATCTCCACATGCAAGGAAAGATTACAAAGCCAAGGGTTAAGATGTATATTATTATGCTTACAATTGGCATTGCAATTCCAGTTATGTTTTGCGTGATTTTCCTTTGTTTTGTTGTGTATGATATTCTGTCGTAGTTTCTGAACCAGTATCTGTCGAAGTAGGTCATTTTCAGATGTATTTCAAATCCGTTTCTGTATGCTGTATATTTCATGAATGCAAGCCTTAATAATTGCATTATTGTTATGAATATGAAAAATATTATGAATACTTCAATTAGTGTTTTGTTTGCATTGCTGAATCTCATATATGTTAAGGAAAATAGCAAGGATAATGTCAGCGTGATTAATAATAGTTCTGTCAACTCTTTTGAAGTTGGTTTGAGGTATTTTTTTAGCATAATTACTTTTTTACAATAAAACTTTATAAATTCTTTTATACTCTTGTTTATAGGGAAAAAATCAATTTCTTGAAATATGGTTAAAAAAAATAATAAAAGTGCTGGGAAAAATAATAAGAATAATTCTATTTCTGATGACAAACTTAAACCTATCAGGCCAACTCTTCGTGAAAAGAAAAGATTCGTTTTAGTTAAGATTGTTTCTGAGAAAAAATTTTCTTTTGATGATTTGAAAGATGATTTGACAGATGAGATTATCTTTTATGTTGGAG
>JBFHXM010000046.1:0-8972 GCA_041598975.1 Candidatus Woesearchaeota archaeon
GGATGAGAAAGCTTTAAGAATTGCTGAGCAAGTATGTAATAGTTATTTTATTAGTTCTACTGTTTCAAATCCTGAAAATTTGCCTCAAGTTTTAGATTCTAATATTTTGTCTGTTGGTTTGGAAGAGGTTAAAAAAGATGTTTTAGGTTGGCATCAGAATATACAATTAGGAGTGGTTGGTGCTAATGCTGAGAAATTCTCTTTTATTCATGCTGCAAGAGCTAAAAGTTTGCTTGAAGGTTTGGGTGTTGAGTCTCCTGTAGAACTTGAAAATATTCTTTTGAGTCATCATCTATAAGTTCTTATTTTTAAATTATATGCATCAATCTATCTATGTCTTTTTCAATAACTTTTTTTTTAAGTGCTTTTCTTGTTTCTATATTTTTTAGATATGCGAATATAGCATTTTCTTTTTTAGAAAATTCAACATGCAGAAAAGCTTTTAAGTTTTTTTTTCTATATATACGATATCTGTCGAGTGTAAACATTAGATTATTTATTTCTGGTAGAGTCATTTCATTTTCTATCATTTTATTTGTCCAGTATACAACAATTTGAGGTGAAATATTAATCGGGCCTTCATATTCTTCTTTTCCTAGGTGATTGTATTTTAATGTTTCTATTGTTTCTACAGCTTCTTCAAATTTGTTAGGATTTTCCAAATATGTAATTAAACCTTTTTCAAATGCAGATATCCATTCTTTTTCAGGTCCAGGATTATTTCCATTTTGGTATCTTTTTGATCCTTGAAGAATATATTTTACAAATTCATTTGCATCTTCTAAATTCTTCTTAGGTATTACTTTAGCAAAAGATTCTAGTAAATTTATAAATGTAGGAAATTGGAGGTCTATTCTTGTTCTACCACTTTTTTTTTGAATGGTTCCTATGATATCAATTAATGATAAAAATTCATTTTTAGAATAATTATGTTCTTTTTTTAATTTTTTTTGTAAGTTATATAATTGTGAAAATTTTTGTGCCCAATTCTTTGTGCTAGGATTCCACATATGACCAAGACAGTTATAACTTTTATCTAAAATTTTCTTCCCATAATCTATATCATATTTACTTAAAATTTCTATTAATAATTTTGCGGTTTCTTTTACAATTTCTCCACTATAATCTATTCCTTTTTTAAAATTAGGAGTAGTATATCTTTTAGCAGAAGTTATAATTTCTGTAAATAGTACTTCTAAATATTGGTTTGTTTTTTTTGAAGATAGGACAGAGGCCATGATTTTTTTGAATAAATTATAATATTTCTTACCATGTTCATTTGGTTTGAACTCTGCTCTATTTAATATGGTGAATGTGAATGTTGCTGCATCAATTATTTTTTCTAATTCTCCTAAATTTTGAATTTCTGTTGTTAGATTTATAATTTCTTCTATTGGTGGTTTTTCAAATTGATATAGTTCACTTAAATAAAATAATGTTGTTTTAAATTTTTGTTCATCTTTTTGTTTTTTTCCTGTTTCAATAATTTGTTCTAGTGATTGGGAAGTTAGGTGGTTTTCAAATATTTCATCTAATTTATCTACATAAGTAGTTCTTTGAATTATATCTTGATTTTGAAGATAATTTTCATTAGCATATTTTTTCATATGGCTGATTGTTTCTTCTAATGAGGTTTCTTTGGATTTTCCACTTATGTAATATCTGAATGTTTCTTTTTTTTGTTCTTTTTGTTCTTTTTCTCTAAATTTTTTTTCTTGAGTTTTTTTAATAATGTTTTTTTTACCAAATACTTGTGCCATAGAATTTACAACATTACTTCTTGGTTTTGGTTTTAGTTCTTGAGTTGGAATTTGCTTAGATTTTTGTTTAATTAAAAAATTATAGCATTCAGTTATTTGAGTAAAATGATTTGAATCTTGAGGATTCATAGGTTTGTCAGGATGATATTGATGTGCAAGTTCTCTAAATTTTTTTTTAATTTCTTCTAAAGTGGCTGTTTCTTCAATTCCTAAAACACTACAAGCATATTTAATATCCATTTTATACTTTTTTCTATATATATAAATATTTTATAATTTTTAAAGGTATCTGTTGTTACTATGACTAAGGAGTACCATTTTCGTTTCAATATTTTATCATATATTTATGATACAAATATTTTGATAATTGAAAATTCTCAAACCTTTGTGTAGTACACAAAGTTTATATAAAATGTTTGTCAATGTATGTTAGAGATGGCAGTAATATGTTTTGATATTGGTGGGACACATATCAAGTCAGGAATTTATTCGAGAGGAAAGTTTGTTGAGAAGAAAGAGATTAATTCTTTTACAAAGAGTGTTAAGACTAAATCTGATTTTTTGTCTCAGTTTGATTCTCTGATGCAGTATTATTTGAAGAAATATTCTAGTTTTAAATTTGAGTCTGTGAATATTGGTATGCTCGGCCCATTTAAGGATTTGAAGAAAGGTATTTTGGGTGAGAAGTTAAAGAATCTGCCACTTGCAGGTTTTAATTTTAAGAATTATGTTGAGAAAAAGTATAAATTAATGTGTTTGATAGATAATGATGCTAATTGTTTTGTTTTAGGAGAGACTTATTTTGGAAAGGCAAAAGGTGCTAAGAATGTGGTTGGGATTACGCTTGGCACAGGTACTGGTTTTGGTATTGTTATTGATGGGGCAGTTTATAATGGTAAGGGGACTGCGGGCGAGCTTTCTAAGTTGAAGTACAAGCATGGGACTTTAGAGGATTATGTGTCTGCGAGAGGAATTTTAAGGATTGCAAAGAAGCATGGTTTTAATGTTGCAGATAGCAAGGAGCTTGCTTTTAAAAAGTATGCAAAGGTTTGGCGAGAGTTTGGCGAGGATTTTGGTTTTGCTTTGTCTGTTGTTGTTTTAGCTTTTGATCCTGAAGTTATTGTTGTTGGTGGGGAGATTGCAAGGTCGAGTGAGTTTTTTGAGAAGCAGGCAAAAAAGATTGCAGAGAAGCTTGTTCCGTTCAAGATTGGGAAGATTGTTTATTCTAAGCGGAATTTGGCTTTGCAGGGCGCTTTGAAGATTAAATGATTGAAATAATTTGAGTGAATGCAGTAATTGAGTGGAAAATTTCTAAAAGTTTAGTTTAAGTTTAGATTAATTTAGATTGAAAAGTGGAAAGTGCAGTATGGCAAGGAGAATAATGAAATGACGCATTATAGAATTTAGAATTTGCGTGTTACTGTTTATTATTTCTAAGTGATAAAAGAATCGACAATTTTATAAACTTTTAATTGTTACTAAAAATCATGAGTATTGAACAAAGTATAAATGATTCAGGGAAATTAGCAATAATTTACAAACCTAGAGAGAATATTTGGAAAAAAATTAGGGAATGTTTGGCTGGAGGAGAAAATTTATATTGGTTGTCTTTCCATTCATTATTTGTTCCAGATATAGCTGTTTTTGGAAGATGGAAAAAAAATTACCATTTAGGAAGAGAATTAGGTTATGGATTTGATCCTGATTTTTTTAGATTTTCTCAAGATCCCGAAGAATTGGAACGAGTATCTAATCTTATAGAAAGTGGAGATTGTGAAGTTGTTAAAGAATTTATGATTCCTAACAATTTAGTGGCGGAAGCAGTTAAATATTTTACAGCATATCAAAAACAATTAATTGCTCGTGAAAAAGCAATTGAAGACTGGAATAAAGGAAAACAACAATTAACAAGTGATGCAAGATATATTTCTAACTCTTGTTTTAATAATAGTAGTTTAGAAATAAGATAAATTTTTTTATTTTTTACTCTCGAAATTTGAGGTTCTTTTTCTTTTAAATTTATTTTACCTTCTTCTCAATTGTGTACAACATCTATTAACTGGACAAAAGAATTGTTGTATAATATGTTTATTTCTTGATTTTTGTGGTATTTTATATATTTTATTCCCTTATTTTTATAAATTGATGTTTGTTCTAGTTTAGTATGAGTTGCAAGTTATGTAAGACGAATCCTGTATTTAAACTTCCTAATGAAAGTCTTTGCAAGAGATGTTTTATCAAGTATTTTGAAGATAAAGTTTTTAAGACTATTAGAAGGTTTGACCTTTTTTCTTTTGATGACAAGTTTGTTTGTGCGGTTTCAGGTGGGAAGGATTCTATCACTGTTCTTTATTTGACGCATAAGTATTTGTCAAGGAAGAATAAACAAGATAATTTGCTCGCGCTTGCTATTGATGAAGGGATTGCTGATTATCGTGAGCATACTTTGAAGTTTTTGAAGAAGTTTTGTGCTGATTTAGGTGTTGAACTTCATATTGAATCTTACAAGAACAAGTATGGGAAGACTCTTGATGAGAGTGTGAATATTTTGAAGAAAAAAGATAGTAATGTGTCTGCGTGCAATTTGTGCGGAACTTACAGGAGGAATGTTTTGAATGTTACTGCTCGTGAACTTGGCGGAACTAAGCTTATTACTGGACATAATTTAGATGATGAAGCACAAAATGTTTTGCTTAATATTTTCAAAAATAATTTTAAAATTTTATCTAGGCTTGGCCCTAATAATGGGATAGTTCGTGATGAGAAGTTTATTCCAAGAATTAAACCACTTTATTTGATGGGTGAGAAAGAGATAAGATTGTATACTATACTTAAAGGGTTTGATGTTGGTTATGATGAGTGTCCTTATGCAAGGGATTCATTTAGACAGAATATTGGTGAGATGCTTAATAATTTGGAGGATAAGCATAAAGGAGTTAAGAATTCTACTGTGAATTTTTACTTGGAGATACAGAAAGGTTTGCAGGAGAAGTTTGTTGAAGATTTTGGCAAGCAGATTACTTTTTGTAGTAAGTGTGGGGAGCCGTCACAGAAGGAAGTTTGCAATACTTGCGAGATGCTCAATTTCGTTGAGGGAAAATAGTTATTTTTAATTATAATTTCGTTATTTCCAAGACAGATATAGCACTGTGCTATTATCTGCTTGAAAATGCCTTATTCTAATCAAAAATATTCTATTTTCTTTGGTTGATAGAAAGTAATATAAATCTTTGAATTCTGAATTAATTATGAAAATTACATTTGTAACAACTGGTGGGACTATTGATAAGGATTATGCTTCTTGTGCTGGAACTTATAATTTTGAGATTTCAGAACCTGCAATTAAAGATATTTTAGCAAAAATAAATCCTAATTTTGGATATGAAATTATTTCTGTTTTGAAAAAAGATAGTCTGGATATGGATGATAAAGATAGAGATTTAGTTTTTGATGTTTGCAATGATTTGAAAACTAATAAAATAATAATTACACATGGTACTGATACTATGGTTGATACTGCTAAGAGATTAAGTTCTATTAAAGATAAAGTTATTATTTTGGTTGGTTCTTCTAAGCCTGAAAAATTTAAGGGTTCTGACGCTTCTTTTAATGTTGGGTGTGCTGTTGGCGCTATTAATTGTTTAAAAAAAGGAATATATGTTGCAATGAATGGAATTATTTATGATTGGCATAGTTGTAAGAAAGAACAAGGTTCAGGTCAATTTATTTGTAAATAGTTATTTCTTCTTGTTTTTCTTTTCAATTTCTTTTCGTAGAATTTCTCGCCTATATTTTGCGGTTGTATCGTCAAGCTTGAATTTCATAGGTATTTTCTTTTCGGATTTTACTCCGTCTATTGCTTCTTTTAGTGTATAATTTTTAATTTTTTTGTTGTAAAGTATTTCTGCCATTTTTGTTTTATTCTATTTTTGTGTGCATCATTTTTTTTATCTCTTTTTTGTTTTGCCTTTCACATCGCTTACTATTTGTCCGTCTACAAGTGTGAGTATTCTTTCTGCTTGTTCTGCTAGGGCATCATCGTGTGTTACAAGAATGATGGTTTTACCTTTTTTGTGAAGTAGTTTTAGATATTCAAATACTCTATCTCCTGTTTTTGTGTCTAGGTTTCCTGTAGGTTCGTCTGCAAGTATGATTTCTGGGTCGTTTGCGAGTGCTCTTGCAATTGCTACTCTTTGTTGTTGTCCTCCGGAAAGTTCAGTTGGTTTGAAATCTAATCTGTCGCCCATGTCGAACTCTTTTAGAAGGTATGATGCCCTTTCGCTTCTTTCGTATGTGCCCACATCTTGAAATATCATTGGAAGTGCAACATTTTCTTTTGCAGTCAGGTTTTTGATAAGGTTGAATTTCTGGAAGATATAACCTATTTTTTTTCCTCTTATTTGGGCAAGTCTGCTTTCGCTCAGATGTGAGATGTTGTGTCCATCAAGGATGATGTCTCCTTGGCTTGGAGTGTCGAGGCATCCTATCTGGTTTACGCAGGTGGTTTTTCCGCTTCCGGATTTTCCTATTATAGTTACGAATTCTCCCTGGTGTATCTGAAAAGTCAGGTTTCTGAGTGCATGTACTTTGTTCTCTCCCATTGTGTAGGTTTTCCATACATTTTTCAGTTCGATAACCACCTTTTGTTTTGCCATTTTGTTTCCTAATTTGTTTTGACGCTTGTTATTTATATATTTTGTGTACTTTTGTTTTTGTTTTATTAGTTTTTTCACTTTTAAATTAAGAGTATTTGATTTAAATAAGATAATTATAACTTTTAATATGGATATTAAGTATAATCTAGTTGAGTCTTATTTTTTGTACAAGCAGGAAAATGAGAAGGAGGCTAGCAAGCTTAATTTTTTGTTAACAAATAATAAAGGCGATTTTCTTATGCATGGATTTGAGAGAAATTCTTCGAAGGTTCAAGGTTTGAATGTTTGCAATCCCAAAACTTTAGATATTTTCAAGTTTGTTGATGAGATACTTCTTGATGGGCTTCAGCTTGATATGGTTGAGTATGGAGGTTATTTTGTTAAGAGGTATTTTTCTTCGAATTATCTTGCTTCTGAGGATATGAAGGAGATACAGGAAGAAGACCAGATTCGGGACAGGTTTTATCTGGGGCCGACAGGGGGTATGGTTTACGAGGTTGAGAATTACGAAGGAAGTGTTTTTATTGACCTTGACATGCGAAAGAATATAGATTTTGACAAGTGGGGCAGGGATTATAATGTTTATTCTGAAAAAGGTATTGTTTTTGTTGAGTATACGAAAAGAACAGGTGAGAATGAAGATTACAAGTTGTTTTTAGGTATAAAAGCTGCAAATTTTGCTTATGATTTGAAGAAGGAGTGGATTAGGAAGGAGTATGAATATTCAAAAGCGAGAAATTCGATGTTTGAGCTTTATGTTTACAGGCTTATGAGTGTTGATGTGAGCCAGAACAAGAGGCTAGTTTTCGGAGCAGGGTTTAGCAAGGACGAAGTTATTGAACAGATTTCCCTTTTAGAGGTTCATCAGCAAGAGCTTGAAGGTTTTGATAAGGTTTCTTTTCAAAGATTTAATGAGTTTCCTGAATTTGAGGAGCCTTTGAATCAGGATGTGAGCGTTGCTTATAGTTTATCAAATAATGCTGTTTACAATTTTCTGAATAAGAATCTTGAAGGTAATGTTAAGCAAGGCAGTTTTGCTGGTTTTCCATGGTTTGCAGATATATGGGCGAGGGATGAGTTAGTCGGTCTTCGAGTATTGATTAACAATTCTGAAGATAAGACTGTTAAGGATGTTTTGCGGAGTTATCTGGATAGGATTAATCCTGAAACTGGTATGTTTAAGAGAATTGAGGAAGAGGGCTCACTTGAGAGTGCCGATGCTGTTTTTTTGCTTGCAAAAAGGTTTGAGGATTTCTTGTATCATTTGAATGAGAAGAAGAGGATACATAATGTTTTTTCCAAGGAGGAGTTGATGGAGATTTTTGACAGGTTTTATATGTCATTTGAGAAGATTGTTGAGAATTTGTGGAATAGTGAGTTTGAACTTTTGAGGCCGAAAAAAGGAGATTCGTGGATGGACACAATTGAGGTTATGTTCCCACTTGACATCCAGGTTGCGTTTTTGGAGATGGTCTCTTTTTTAATCATACTTGCAAGTACAATCAAGAAGAAAGGTGGAGTTGTTGCTCATTTGGAAGATTTTGAAGGCTTGCTTAAGGATAAAATCAAGATTGAGTATTTCAGGAATGATTATTTGTATGATGAGCCTTTTGAGGACAAAGTTAGCAGCAATGTTTTCTTGTGTTATTATATGTATCCTGAATTGTTTTCAGATGAGGAGTGGGAGATGATATTTGATAATGCCTTGAAGGAATTGGTTGTGCCTTGGGGCGGAGTTGCAAGCATAAGTGTGAAGGATTTCAGGTTTCAGCCTTATTATACTGGTGAAAATAATATGAGTTATCACAGAGGTGATTCCTGGTTTTGGATTAACAATATTGCAGCGATTTGCATGCATAATTTGAATGAGAAGAAGTATAGGCAACATATCTCGAAAATTCTTTTGGCTTCTACGCATGATGTTTTGAATTATGGTTGCATAGGATATGCGAGTGAGATTAGCAGTGCGTCTGAGCAGAGAAGCGAAGGGTGTTTTGCCCAGTTGTGGAGTTCGTCAACGTATCTCGAAATGGTTGACAATCTATTCGGTCGAAAATAGTTATTTTTAATTATTTCTGCGTTGCAAAATGGATGGATGTAGCGCTGCTACTATCCACCATTTGGTGCCTTGAACTAATCAAAAATATTCTATTTTTTTTGGTTAGGGAAAGCTATTTGGTTAATTTTTAGGTTCTAACATACAATAAGATATACATTCTGCAGTACAATAAGATTTTTTTCCTAATATTTTTTTATATATTTGATAACCCCAAATCTTAAAATTATAATCCCAATAAGGTCCACTACATGGAGCACACCTAGTTCTGATTCCTCCTTTATCTTCACATTCTTTACTTTTTGCTAATTCTTTTTCATATTCTAGAGTTTCATTAATGTCTATTAAATATTGTAAATATCTTCCTTTCAATTTTGAAGATTCATTATATTTTTTTATATATTCTTTGTCATTTTTATTTTTTTCATATAAATATGATGTGAGAATTAATAAAAATAATATTAATATTGTTATTATAATGATTTTTGTTTTTTTCATTTA
>JBFHXM010000047.1:0-8941 GCA_041598975.1 Candidatus Woesearchaeota archaeon
ACAAAAAATGTTGAATTATGTGAAACTTCAAAAAATATTAGTTTGTGTTATAGTGTAATATCAAAAAAATTAAACCAAACAAATTTATGTCAAAAAACTGATAACTTTTCTAAATGTTATTTTGAAAATGCAATGTTGACTTTTAATGTTGATTTATGCCAAAAAACATCTAAACCTGATGAATGCATATTTAATTTGGCAATAATTAAAAATGATGTCTTTTTGTGTGAATATACTAATGAGGCGGAATTATGTATTTATTCATATGCATTGGATAAAAATGATACGACATTTTGCAATTTAAGCAAAAAATATAAAAACACCTGTTATGATAAAATATTAGAGTAAAATGATAAAAAGAGAAATAAAATATAAACCGTTTTCAAAAAAAATTGATGATGACACTGTCCAATTTAATTTAATCTCTTTGGATGTTTTATCAAAAATTAGCATGCAAATTTTATATTACAAAGAACATGGCATTAAAAATTTCAATATTATATATAATCCGGATGCATTAAATTGTAAAATTGATAAAACTCTTTTAAAATTAAACTTATTGAATATTTTCAAACTAGCAAGAACTTACAATCTTAAAATTAATTTTAAAGGTTTTCCTAGATGTATCTATGAATCTAAAATTTTAAAACCTACCTTAAAATGGTATTTTGGTAAGCATGTTTTTTTTATAAACTCAAAAAGCACTAACACTGTCAATTCTCCTTATTGTAAATACTGTTTGAAAAATGAAGATTGTTTAGGAATAAATAATGATTATGTTGAAAAATATGGTTTTGAGGAATTTAAGCCTTTAGTATCAAATGAAAAGCTTTTTAATTTAAATTTTGAAAAAATAAATTCTTTAAAAAATTCTGAACTAAAAGAAATAGGAAATTTTCTTTTAAAGGATTTTAAAAAGGATAAAGACTATCTAAGAAAAAGATTTATTTTTTCTAAAACTTTTTCAGAAAACTTAGATAACAATCAAGACGAAAATTTCTCTTATTATATGGATAATAAGAAACGTGACTTTGAAAACACATACGAATTATTAGCAACTTTTTTCGAAAAAGAGTTATTGGACTCTATTAAAAACTTCCTGGAAATTTCAAATCATATTGTTCTTACTTTCAATTTAACAAGTAAGGGCGATGTCAAGAAATCATTTTATTTTTTAATAAATGATTTGAAACAATCAGATTTGATAGATTTAGAAAATAGATTCAATCTTAAATTTGAGGAGAATATTTGGGGTTTTGGATTTGATTATTGTAATACTAATTCATGTTACAGTTTATTTTACGATTATAGAAAACTTTCTTCAGAAAAAATTAAAGATTATTTTAAAGACATAAATTTTGAAAATAAGAAATTATTATTAAAATATCTAAATTCGCTGACCAAGCCATTAAATCAGGTATTGTTTATAAATAAGATTAATGATGGAGAAATATTTTCTAAACAAGTTGAAATGTCTATGCAACACAATGTATGCAATCTTTCGTCTTTGGCAATATTATTTGGTTTGAATTTAAACTGTTTTAAGGATTGTGAGATATTAAGCATAAATTTTGAAACTTCAAATGTTTGTGAATCTAAAATAAGCTTTAATTATTCTTTGAATTTACCACTTCCCGATTTATTTGAAGAACAATGCGATTAAAATTTAAACAATTTTTGCCCTAAAATCAAACCAAGTAACTTTTTCAACTTTAATTTTAATCTTATCTCCAATTTTTATATTATGATTGTCTTTAATAATAATGGGCCTATAATGTTCATCTCTGCAAACAAAACTCTTTGTGCCTTCCTTTCCTTTTTCTACAATTAAAACATCTAACTCTTTTCCTATTAATTTTTTATTTTGTTTATAAGCCATTTTTTCAAATTCTTCTTTTATTTTTTTTGCTCTTATTTTACTTTCATCACCCGGGATGAAATCTTTTTTTGCATATTTTTTTTCTGCAAGAGTTCCAGGCCTCAACCAAAATCTTGAAAAATTCAAAACATTGGTTCTTGATTTTTTTAATTCACATATGGTTTTTTCAAATTCTTCATTTGTTTCTGTTGGATAGGCAACAATTATGTCGTTTGCAATAGTTAAATTTGGCATTTTCACCTGTATTTTTGAAATTATTTTTTGATAATCTTCAATATTGTAGCCTCTGTTCATCTCTTTTAAAACCCTATCTGACCCACTTTGTAAAGGAATATGGAGAAATTTATATATTTTATCTGTACTTGAAATTATATCTAAAACTTCATCAATAATATTTTTGAAATGATTCGGATTTCCCATACCGATTCTTATTTTATAATCTCCTTCAATCTTTATTAATTCTTTTAATAGATTTGGTAAATTGGTATTAATGTCAAAACCATAACATGCAGTGTCTTGGGAAGTGAGCCAAATTTCTTTTGCTCCACCTGCAATTGACCTTTTTAAAGCTTTTTTAATAGATTCTGTTGAATAAGAAACTAAATTTCCTCTTGCTTGTTTTGTTTTGCAAAAAGTGCACGAATTAAGACAGCCCTCATTAATAGGAATAATCTCGACAATAGGATTGTCTCTAATTTTATCATTTTCAAGCCTCAAATCTTCTTTTGCTTTTCGAATATTATCGCTAATTTTAAACTCGAAATTTGAAAGAATTTGCAATGGTTTTTCTTCAAGTAAGTTCTCTGCCACTTGAACCACCGAATCCAAATTGTTAACACCAACAATTCCAACATTCTTGAATTTTGTTTGTAAGTAACTTTTTTGTGCTTGAGGAATACATCCTCCCACAATTATTTTCTTGCCTTCTTTTTCATACTTTTTAATGTCGTTAAATAATTTACTCTCGGAGAGATTTTTAACAGTACATGAATTCAAAAGAACAATATTTGCTTCATTATCCTCAGAAATTTTAAAATTATTATCAATAAGTTTTTTTTTCATAATTTGAGAATCTGATTGGTTGAATGCACACCCAAATGTTTTCACAAAAATTGTTCTTTCTTGGTTTTTCATAATAATAAAAATAAAGTTTTATTTAAAAAGCAGTTAGTTTACAATAGTCCAGTATTCACTTTAGTCTTGTTTCTTTCTAAATATGAATACAAACTTTTGTGAGAAGCCCCTTTTATAAGCATGTTCAAGGCTTCATGAACAAGTATCGTATTTTCAAAAGGTCCGATAACGCTAACGTAATGGTCTTTCACGCTTACAAAACATTTGGTAATTTCTTCAATAACTTTTCTCGTGTGTCCTTCTTTTCCTATGATTCTACCCATAATAGACTTTAGTCTTGTATGGTCTTTCACATAATTTTTAACATCTATCACATCAAGAACAAAAGTCTCATCTTCAAGCATGATTGCATGGTCTGGATTATGTCCGTAATTAATCGCAGAGATAACATTATTTACTAAAAACAAAGAAACAGAATCTTCTCCTTTTATAAGAACCTCACCAGTCTCTGAGTTAACATCAATATTGCAGTTGAAAGTTTTTTCTATTATTCTCTTCTTTGAACCGCTAACTCCTATAAATACCGGAATCCTGTCTTTTTCCAGAAATGCTCTCTCTTCCATTTTAAAATCAAATCTAAGTAAAAAGAAGCAACTACAATTTAAAAGGATTTGTGTAAAATCTATAATATCTCATTTAGCAATTCAGGAATTTCTTGTTTAGGTAATTTTCCGCCAAAGTGCCCAAGATTATCAAAAATTAAAAATTTAGCATCAAGTCCTTTTGCATTTTCTTCTCCAGCAGAAAAAGGCACCCATTCATCATCTTTAGAATGTAAAACTACAAAATTATTACAATGTTTTTTTATTTTTTCAAAATCAAAACCTTTTTGCGTGAAAAAACCATTACTACTATTTTTTTCAGTACTATTTTTAATTTTTCCAGAATTAGTTGCTACAAGAATAACTTTTTTCACTTTAAAATTAGGTTGTTGTTTTTCAAGCCATCTTAAAATTGCAACCCCTCCTCTTGAATGTCCTATCAAGATAGAATCATCATTTGGTTTTGTTTTCTCAACTTCTATTGTCCATTCGTCTATATTTGGATTACCTGTATTTGGCAATAAAGGAGATTGAAATTTAATGTTATTTTCATACATTTTTTTTGCAAGCCAAGGATACCATTTTTTACTTGGGTCTGTATTTTTACCATGCATTAAAATTACATTTATACTCATTTTCCTTCTTTCAACTTCTTCATAAGCAAATCTCCAAGACTCATCCCTTCTTCTTTAACTTCCTCTTTTGTTATGAATTCGTCTGGATTAACATTCTCGACCTCTTCAACAAGCTTTATCTCAAAATAATTCTCGAACTTTCTTGCAGTGTCTATCTCCATTTTAACTTTATTTGACAAGTATTTGTTCAATGTTGTATCTTTGATATTGAGTGCCATAGCAAGCTGTTTAATATTCATGCTTCTTTTTGCCATCTCTTTATTGATAATGCTGGCATAATTTGAAACAACTTCAAGTTTAACATCTTCTCTTTTCTTTCTCTTGCCAAATGTATGAGAATAATTTTTAGGTTGTTCCTCAATAACTTTTCCAAGTTTTTTGCATTTGGAACAGGCATTCATGATGCTCCCTTCAGACCTGATTTTATATAAACTTCCAACTTCCTCTCCGCAAAACTCGCAAGTTCCCATAATTATTTACTACAAATACTAATTAATAAATTTAACTCACCATAAACTTATAAACAAAAAAACATATGTTTTGAATATGAGCGAATTAAAACAAGTTATTCTTATAAGAACAGATTTGAAAATGTCAAAAGGGAAAATAGCCGCACAAGTTGCTCATGCTGCAGTAGAAGCAACATTAAAGTCTGACAAAGCAATAATCTCCAATTGGAGAAAAACTGGAATGAAAAAGGTAACTTTGAAAGCAGAGAATGAAAAAGAACTCTACAAATACCTGCAAGAAGCAAAAGACACAAATCTCACAACTGCACTTATAAGAGACGCAGGAAGGACAGAACTTGTTCCAGGCACAGTTACCTGTCTTGCTATTGGTCCTGACAAGGAAGAGAAAATAGATGCAATCACGCACGAACTGAAAATATACTGATTTTATCTTAATTTCAAGTCAAATAACTTTATAAATTCAAACTTCTTGGAAAAAATATGGTAAATTTAGAAGCCAGTTTATGGAGTTTGGTAATTATATTTGTAATGATTATAATATCTGCACTTCCCCTATATTTTGCAGTAAATCTACTAGGAGGAAGAACAACTATACTAAAAGCATTCCTAGTAATGTTGATAACAGCAATACTCGCAACAGTGATTGCGGCAATATTTCCGTTTGGAACATTAATTGCAGCATTTATACTAATTTGGATATATCATGAAGTGTTTAGATTAAGATGGATTAAGGCATTCATTGCTTGGATACTTCAAATTGTATTTTACTTTTTGATTGCATTTTTACTAACCATTTTTGGTTTGGGTTATTTGATAGTAGAATTATTTATAATTTAAATTATATATTTGATTTATTCCTTCGAATATCCTACCTTTTAATGTGAGGATGAAATGAATATTCTAAGGAATGACCAAAAATCGCGAGTAAGACTCGCATGTAATACTCCATCCTTTAGGGTGGAGATAGCATGAGTCAGCGATTTTTGATTTATAACAAATCATCATCAATGTCAATTTCTTCGATATCTTCCAAATCATCATCAACTATATCTTCATCATTTTTTTTTGGCTTTTCCTTTTTAACTAAATCCTCTACAATTTCATCAACAGTTTTAAATTCAATGTTTTCTACTTGATTAACTAAAATTTGATTATCTCCCGTCATCTGGGAAACGCCAACATTGCCTATTAATGTTATTTTTGAACCAATAATCTTATTTGTAAAGTCTCTGTATTTGTCAATATCTTCTGCAAGTTTGATTACTTCATTACTATTAAGGCCGGTAATTTTTTCAGCCCTGTCTCTAAAACCAACAACATTAATTGTTCCAGTAGAATCATCAACTATTAGATTTACAATAGGTACCCTTAAAACTTTAATTTCTCCATGTTCTGCACAATTATATGAACCATCATCCTGCATAACTTTTTTGAAACATTCTGGGCAACCAAGATAAAATCTAGGAATTTCAAAATCGGTAATTACTGCAGTAATCTTAACATTCCTATCTCCCTCTTGAACTTCACTAACTTTCTTTTCTGTACTTTGTATGTCCGCAGGTTTGTATTCGGGAACTTCTATTGTAATATTTTTCGGATTTACCTCTATATCACTATATTGTCCGTAATGCACTTCGATTCTTTCTTGATTTGTGTTCTCTCTTGTGTATGCATTAATAATCTTTAAAACATCTCCATCATGAACATTCTCTAGAAGTTCAGTTTTATCATTCCAAAAAACAAGCCTTGTAATTCCTGTTTTATCTCCAACTAAAAGGGATTGTACTGTTCCCTCACCATTTTTCGAAGAGAAATTAACTAAATCATATTTTCTGATAACTTTGCAATAAAAACTAACAGGGGTTTTAGGCTCGTTTATTTCATCAACCTTGACAAAATTAACGTCTCTTTTAGGTTTTTCTCCTTCAATCCTGACTCCAAGATCATTTGCAATAATATAAATTGCACCTTCTTCAGAAATTAATCCGGACAATTCATCCATCTTTTGGGAAATCATTTCCTTTAATTCTTCCTTGGATTTTCCGGATTTTTCAGACAAATTATTTAATAACTTTTCTTTATCTTCCATTCTAATTAAATTATAGGAAAGATTTTTATAAACTTTTCTATGACAATTAAAAAATAACCTTCATTTAGCTTTGTAATTTGTTAAAAAAATGATTATTCTATCTAAAATTTCAATCTTTTCTTCAATAACGGTATTGTCTTTAATAAACCTTGGAAGAATTGCATTGTTTAACGGATTTAAAACATTTTTATTAACTTCATAAAGATCTTCATTATTATAATGCATTTGCAAGATATTGCTTAAAATCCTTTGAACTTGTCTTGTATTTTTATTAATATTTTCAATAGAATTTATAATATTTGGACTTCTTTTTTCGCTTTGTAGAGTATTGGAATAGATTTCTTCTAATTCTATAAATTTAGATTTCAGATTTTGAAAAATACTTATTATTTGATTCAATTTTGTTTTTTGTTCGAAAAATTTTAACATTTTTAGTGACTATCTCCCCCTATTAGGTCTGCTGTCCCTGCCCCCATCACTGCAAGAATGATATTTGTTCCAACTAAAATATAAATTTCTGTAAAATGTAAAGGGAAATTAATTTTTCCAAAAAGAAGATTTACAATAATTATTGTAATTATCGAAACAACATACAAAATAACTGCCCTAAGTGGCATGAATTTCATGAAAATATGTTTTTTTACATTTCTAAATCCAGTATAGTAAAGCATAATGATGATAATTGCAAAAGCTACCAAATATAAAACTGTTGCTTGAAATACAGTTATTTTTTCAGCAAGGTCTGCAGCTTTGGAAAATGCAAAATGGCTCATAACTCCTACAAAGGCACCAACAAAACCTTTGAAAATATCTCTTCTAGTTATATTTTTTATTGGATTTAAATTATTGTTTTTAATTTGTTTTTCTAAATTTTTAAGTTCGTTCAAAGCGTCTTCTTCTGTTTTTATCTCTTTGCTTTCAAACTCGAGTTCTTGCCTTTCAAGTTCTTCTATCTTCTCTTCTTCCCCTAAAATTTTCGCTTCATTTTCTAAGATTTTTTTTTGATTTTTCAAAATCAAATCAAGTTTGGAATTAAGTTCATTCTTGTTCATTTTTATCTCCTCTCAAAAATGCCAAATCAATAACATAAGTCCCATCCTGGACTTTGTAAATGATAGGTTTTTCCTTTTTCATTAATTGATTGATATCTATTTCGTATTTTCCTGGTCCAACCACTCTTATATTTTCCAACTTTAAAACGATAGGTTCATCAAGCTCTTCAACATCAACAAATCCTTCGACTTCCTTCATAATAATGTCTTTTTCTGTTTTAGTAAGTTCTATTTCCTTTTTCTCTTCAGGTATTTTTTTAATATACAAAAACAACTTAGAACCGCAATTTGGACATCCTTTTATGATAACATCGCTTGTATTATCATAAGTACTATCGCATTTAAGACACTGGTGAGGCATTATAATAGTATACTCATATAGAATATTTATAAACCTTTTCCATATTTAAAAAGTAAAAAAATATTATTTGATTTTTCCATAGCAGGTATAAAGTTTATAATTCTTTGTTTGACCTTTTGAATCGGAATCAGGTTCGATTATTTTTTCTTTTTCAATCAAAACATATTTTTCTAAATATTTTTTTACTTCCAAAACCTCATTAAAAATTAGGTGGTGGGAAGGTATTTGTGGCCCAATTGGCAATGTAATATAAATGTTTTTAACATTATTTTTTTTAACAAATTCCCAAAATAATTCTGGATTTGATAAATGTTCTAAAGATTCAATTGCAATTAATAATGTTTTTTCATCATTTTTAATTTCTAAATCTATATTTTGATTTTTTAATGTGCCTATTATGAACTTTACAGAATTTACTTTTAAATAATTTAATATCTCTTTAGATACTATTTTTGCAGATTCATATTTGTCAATTCCTATATAAGAAACATTTTTTTTTATACTTGAACTCAAATGTAAATAAGGCAAACTATATCCGAAATCAATAATTTTATCATATTTTGAAATATTTTCAAACAATAATTCAAATCTTCTATTAAACCAATTTTTTTCTTCAAAATAGTTGGCTAAATGTACTAAACGAGTTATTATTGAAGTATAAATATTATTGTCATATGTCTCAAAAGAATTATTATAATATTCTTTATGTTTTTCAAATTTTTCCGGAGAAATTTCAAATTTTTCAAGCAAATAATTTATTAATCTTGTTTTTTCTTGAG
>JBFHXM010000048.1:0-8692 GCA_041598975.1 Candidatus Woesearchaeota archaeon
GGTTCTTCGAACTCGGCGTTTTCGCGCATTTTCGCTCTCGCGAAAGCTCCGCTTAACACCAGTTTAATCGCATTTTTGCTCTTTCAGGCAAAAACACAATTAAACCGCGCGCTTTAGTTGCAATTTGGTCCACAAAAAAAAGATTTCAAGTTAGAATTAGGAAAAACCTTCGGAATGAATGAGAATAAATAAGAAAATATTTGAAAGTGTTACTACTGCAATACACAACAAAAGATAAATTTATAAATAATGATATATTAGAAATCTGTATGAATTCAATTGAAAAAAGTATTAGAAAAAGAGAAAAAAAAATTATTGGAGCTTCAATTCTTGCGGGAGGATTGGTACTTTTGCTTTTAGGAAATCCAAAAATTGAACCTGTAAAAATTTGGAGTTATTCTAATCCAGTAAGTTATACTAGAGAAGGTAATAAGATTAAACCTAATAAACCTACAAGTTATTGGGAAGATAGCCAATTACATTTAACACTTTATGGTGAACCTATGTTTGCTATTGGTGATGTTAGAAGAAAAGCATATGGTATGTCTTTTGAACAAGGTGAAGTTGAAGGGAAATTAGTTGGAGATTCTTCAATTTTAGATGATAATAATGTATTATGGAATCAAGTAAGTAGAGGACATGATTTTGTAGGGTATGAGAAAAGTATTTCTAAAGTTCATAATCTTGAAGAAAATTAATATTTTTTCTTATAATATCTCAGGTTTTTCCTAATAAAATAATCTTTTTTCTTTTGTGGTCAAACTGTCGGTCACATCTGTTCCCTCGTCGCTCTTGCAGAGCTCCCAACTAACAACCTTTTAAAAGAAAAGTCTTGCAGACTTTTCCCAAATTCTTCTCCGCTACGCTCCAAAGAACTTTTTTAAAAGTGGAATGTTAAACAGGAATTTTCGCTCACTTTAAAAAAAAACAAAAAAGATAAAATCATGAATTCATATCCATGATTGAAATAAGAATAACATCCAAATCACCAATTATATTCTTGAAAAACTGTGTAACAAGCAAATACAGATTAGGATTGTTAGTAAACTTCTCCCTATTGTTCTCAATATCCTTCAATAAAGACTGCTTCCTATCCAAATAAAGCTTTAAATTATTCTCAAACTCAATATCCTTCTGTTGAAAATTATTAATAAAAACAAAATAATCCCTTACAGACTCAAAAAGCATCTTAATAAAATGGCACTCTTCATCATCTCCCCTTCTCAGATACCTTGCAACTCTTTTAACATCATCTCCTACCTTTTCCAAAGATGAGATAATTCTCCAAAGATGAATTGAATTTTTGCTTATGTAAAAATCCAAATCATTCTCAAGGTTATAATTAATAGTTTTGAAAGTTAAAAAAGTCAACTTGTTAATATTGGAATCTATCTGTGACATGAAAGACAACCTATTTCCTTCCATAGCTTCATCAAACAAAGTTCGAACCATATCTACAATCTTATTAATCAAATCATTAACATCTAACTCTTGTGGTGTACTTAAATCCTTCAAAACAATAAAATCGCTACCTATTTCAAAAATTTCAATGGAACTCAATTTCTCCTTGAAAATTCTAATCTCTTCAAGTCTCTCAATAGCTTTCTTTCCAGTAATTTTAATATATTTATAATTCTTCAAATAATAAGAAATAAGCATCTTATTAAACAACTTCAAAGGAACATTGTCAATATTGATCTCTATTCTCTTCTCTACTTTTTCACCTTTAGGCAAGCAAATCTTCACCACATTATTATTCACACTAAGATTTACATCGTCACCTTTTTTCAAATTATTCTCCTTAATCCAATCATTAGGCATAGTAACTCCATGCGAAGTATTTCCAAACTTCATAATCTTTCTCTTTTCCATAAATAGAAAAAACACTAACCTATTTATATATCTTTTCAAAAATATATACCAATAATTATTTATATAAAATAACCCAAACCATTATATATAACTCTAACTTTTTTAATAATATGATTAAAGCAATAGTTTGGGACATTGGTGGCGTATTATTAACTGATCCACAACTAGACAATTTTTGGAAAAAAGCAGAAGGTTCAAAAGAATTACGAACAAAATTTGGTGAAGGAAAATTAAGTATAGAGGGATTTGTAAATGAAGGATCTAAATTATTAAATATTCCTACAGAAGAATTTCATAAAAATTACGAAAATATTTATTGTGCAGTTGTTGAACTACCAAATACAACTAATTTGGTTAATATGGTTAAATGTCCGCAATATATTTTATCAGATACTAATCCAATTCATGGAGAATTTATTCAAAAAAAATATTCAAAATTATTTTCCCATTTCAAAAAATTATTTATGTCTTACAAAATAGGTATGAGAAAAAACTCCTCAGCAGTATTTAATTATGTTGCAAAAGAAATAGGAATCCCATCTAAAGAAATATTATTTATAGATAACAAACAAAAATTGCTCGATTATGCAAAAGAAGCAGGTTACCAAACATTTCTGTTTGAAAATGCTTACGACCTTAAAATATATTTATCTAAGAAAAAATTATTACTTGATTAGAATATTAACTTCAAGTTCAAGGCATTTTCAGGTGAATAGTAGCAGCGCTACATTCATCCTGGAAATAACAAAGAAATTGGCGTTGAAGATTCAATCAAAATTTAATCAAAATCGAATTCATCATGAATCTCTCGAATAGCATTAGGGTCCTCACCCCCATGCCAAGTCGTCCTAGGCTTAACCTGCATTGTGTGCAACCTCTCATTCTTATCATCCATAATAATCGCACACCCCTTAACTCTAGGCATCGAATTAAACAAATTTTTTGAACCCTTCGAATCATAACTTAAAAAAATCTTATCAAGCGCCTCTAAATCAAAACTCGCAGTAATCCTGTGTGATAAAACAATATCACTTTGCGTAATAGCGTCCGTGTGTATCTTTCCCGGCTGCTGTGTTGCTAAAATGAGACTAACGCCTGGCTGCCTACCTTCTCTAAGTATAGTCATAAGTGCTTGCGTAGAAGGAACAGTCTCTCCATTAGGCAAAAACTCATGCGCCTCATCAATAATAAGCCAAGGCATAGGAATATCGTCTTCAACTTCTTCTTTCTTAACAACTTGTGTTTTATTCACAATATCAAAAAGTTCCTCCCTTTTCCTCACAAGCATCCTCTCAACAAAAATCTTCTTAGCAATAATACCAAGTGCCAAAGACTTAACCTCCCAACCACCAGGCATTGAAACATAAGGAGACAAATCAAGAACAGTAACTTTCCCCCCAGAAAGCAAATCCTTAATTTTTGTTGCATTCTTAGAAAAAATCCCCCAAGTCTTACAATTCTCAAACCTGTTAATAACTGCAAGCTTCGTTTTCTCGTCCAAACGACTATCTTTTTCAGTTGTCTCCAAAACATCATCAATACTATAATTCTTCCCAGAATCAATCAACTTATTAATAACCCTCTGAACAGCAACACCCACAACATCATCAGTTTTAAGCTTAAACGCATTCATCCAATCCTCAACACTAAGCTCATTAGGCCTAATATACAAAGGAAAATCCACCGGAATTCCATCTTCTTTATACTTCTTAAAAAAGCCTCCAGGAGTATAAATAATAACATCAAGCCCTTTTCCTTCAATTCCCCAATCTTTAAGTAGACCATCATCCTTTCTATTTGGATACTTCATAGACCAATAAACGCCCATAGTATCAAGCAAAACAAAAGCAAGATTCTGAGCAACTTCTGGGTCCATATCCGCAAGCCCTTCAGCAATAGAACCCATAGTGTACGAATTATGAACAACAATATCATTAGCTAAAAAATTATTATAAGACGGGACAGTAATATCATAAACTTCAAAATTTCCCACTAATTTGTCAATTGAAACTATCTCATCCCAATAAATGTCAGAATTTGCCAAATTATTAATCTCTAAATTCTCATCAACTAAAGAAATTTTAGACAATTTTTCTCTTGTAGGCGAATATCTTGTACTTTCTCTCAAAGATTTTGGATGTTTATATCCTAATTTCTTTCCAATCTCAGTCCATGATTTCTCAGGCAAATACCTATTCCAAATTTCTTTAGGAATAGTGTCCAAATTAGAATTTCTAACTAAAGTTTCAGCAGATTTGAGCATCAATTCTTGCTTCCTTTCCTTTTCACCAAAAAAACCAATCAATTTAGCAAAATTTTCAACATTAACTCCTTTAATCTCTAATTCATAAGCCAAAGTATCAAAATTTGTTTTCTTCTCTCTAAATTTACTAATAATACCAAACCTCAATAACAAATGTTGAACAGATTCAATAATATTTTTTGAAACACTAGAATAAGATATTTTCCAATAATTCGCTTTTTCTTTATATATTGACCCATCACAAGAAAATAATACTTTCAAAAATTCTTTAATTTCAGAATTCGGCGATTTAAACACACAATCAGGAATAAATTTCGTAAAAGAATTTCTACTATACAAACCTAAAGATTCCAAATAAATTCTTAAAGAAGATTTTGAGTTAAACTTGACATTTTTCAAAAATCTGCCTTGCAAATCCCTTTCATCATAAACAATTTCTCTTTTATTATTTTGCACAACCCTATAAGAAAAATTTCCATGGTCTCTTATCAATAAACTTGAATCAAAATTTTTAACGCAAGTAACAAAATCATTAACTAAACTTTCATCCTTATTAGTAAACAAAATAAAACCATTATCCAAATGCCCCTCAGCAATCAAATAAGCTAACAATCTTACTTTAGACATTCCAATTTTTTCTTTTCCTTCAATTGGAACATATCGAGGGGTTGCAATACGACTACCAATATCCAAATTCTTAACTTTTTCCCAAGAATTAACAGTTAATAAAGGGTGTTCTGGCGTTAATTTGATATTTCTGCCACTTCTCAAAGCCAAATTATACAAAATTTTTACTTTCCTCTTATAAAATTCAGTTTTATTTACTTTCTCAAATTTATAATCTAAATTCAAAGAACAAACATTTTCAGAATTATCATTTAAATTTTTTATTTTAACTAACTCACCAGAATCTAAAAGAACTTTTGTCTCTCCAGAAAGGCATTTTCCGCCACCCCTCTTACCACAAATAAGCATAGCGTGTGCACGTGCAACATCCATGTAAATAGGATTAGAAAGTGAAGAAGTTTGTCCCATCTGTACATATTGTTTACCAATTAAAACAGAACCTTTCTTACCATATTTTTTCAAATCTCCCTTGGTCCTACCTAAAACAATATCGTACATTTTTATAATAATAAAACTAACCTACCATAAAATCAATAAAAAATGTTTATAAACATTTATTACTACATAAAGGTTTGGGAATTTTTAATTAACAAAAATATCACCCCTGAAAAAACAAAACAAACTCTTTAATAAAAAATATAACAAAAACAATTATGACATACATGAAAGAAGTAGAAAAAGCTATGAAAAAACTTGAAACAAAAGGAAAAACATTATTTCTCGCACAAGACCAAGGACTAGAACATGGGCCGGAAGACCTTGACGGACCATGGATTAATCCAGATTACGTATTTAAAATTGCAGAAAAAGGAGAATTTGACGGTTTCATCTGCCAAAAAGGACTTGCAGAAAAGTACGCGTCATCATACAAAACAAACCTAGTAATAAAAGTAAACGGAAAAACAAACCCGAAAACTCCAATAGGAGACGACGGAGACCCTTACTCCCCTGTAACTTGCTCAGTAAAAACTGCAGTGGAGCTTGGAGCAAAAGCAATCGGATTCACAAACTTCCCTGGCTCAACACACCAAACAAAAATCATTGAAGACTTCAGAAAAATCCAAGAAGAAGCACATGACTTCGGACTTCCTGTAACTAGTTGGATGTACCCAAGAGGAAAAAAAGTAGACAAACTAAAAAAAGGTGACCTTGACCCATCAGTACTTGCATACGCAGCAAGAGAAGGTTTAGAACTTGGCGCAGACATGCTAAAAATGAAATATAATGGCAACCCTGAAGATATGAAAAAGCAAATAGCTTGCGGAGGAAAAGCTAAAATGCTAATGGCGGGAGGAGCAAAAACAAAGACATCCAAAGAATTCTTAAAACAAGTTCAGGAAGTAAACGATGTAGGAATCCACGGATTTGCAATAGGAAGAAACATCTGGAAACATCCAAAACCAATTGAAATGGCAAGTGCAATAAGAGATATCCAAATCAGAAAAAAAGACATATACACAGCACTAAAAAGACTTGAAGACTAACTTCAATAACAAAAACATTACATTTAAATACAATTCCTTTTTTTTAAATAATATGGATGCAAGCCACTTAAAAAAATTAAACCCTAAAGAAAAAATAGATTACAAAAAAGTAGGTTTGAAATGTGGTATAGAAATACACCAACAACTAAACACAAACAAATTATTCTGTACATGTCCATGTGAAATCATGCCAAACGAAACCCTAACAAAACAAGTAGAAAGAAAATTAAGATTCTCCTTAAGTGAAACAGGAACAATAGACAAAGCAGCATACGACGAATTCAAAAAAAACAAATCAAACATTTACAAATACAACGACAAAACTGCATGTCTAATAGACCTTGACGAAGAACCGCCAAAAGGCCCAAACCAAAAAGCATTCGATACAGCAATCAAAATGGGACTTATGTGCAACATAAAATTCTTCGACAAAGCACAATTTATGAGAAAAATCATCATAGATGGTTCAGTAACATCCGGATACCAGAGAACATCCATGCTTGGATTTGGAGGAGACATAAAAACATCCTTTGGAAAAGTAGGAATAGAAGGAATAAACATCGAAGAAGACTCTTGCCGAACACTTGAAAGAACAAACTCACACACAATATTCTCACTAGACCGACTTGGAATCCCACTAATAGAGATAACAACAGCACCAGATATCAAAACTCCTGAGCAGGCATACGAAGTGGCATACCAACTTGGAAACATGCTTAGGAGTTTCGAAGAAACAAAAAGAGGACTTGGAACAATCAGGCAGGATATCAATGTATCCATAACTGGAGGAGCAAGAATTGAAATCAAAGGTGCTCAAAATCTAAAACTCATTCCACAAATAATAAATGCAGAAATAAAAAGACAGCAAATATATCTTTCAATACTTGAAGAATTAAAATCAAGAAACATAAACCTGAGCAACTTCACGGATAAAAAAATATATGACATAACAAAATTATTCAAAAAAACAACATCAAAAATAATCCTTGAAAACTTAAAAGGAGAAAACAAAAAAGTTCTAGTTATAAAACTAAACAAATTCAAAAACATACTAGGACATGAACTCCATGAAAACTACAGATTTGCAACAGAAATTTCCGACAGAAACAAAAAACACTTTCCAGAAATAAAAGGTCTTTTCCACTCAGACGAACTTCCAAAATACGGAATAACAGAAGAAGAAGTAAATAATATACACAAAGAACTCAAAAACGAAAAGCAAGACTCATTCATATTAATTGCAAACGAAGAAAACACTGCAAAAAAATCTCTCAAGAATGTAATTGAGATAATAAAAGAACTTATAACAGAAATTCCCTCAGAAGTACGACAAGTGGACCCAAAAGGAACACTTACAACATTTTCAAGGCCAATGCCGGGAAGTGCAAGAATGTACCCCGAAACAGACATAAAAGAAGTGGAAGTTTCGCAAGAATACCTAAACTCGCAAAAGAAAAACCTACCAGAACTCTACGACCAAAAAATAAAAAGACTTACAAAAAAATTCAAGCTTGACGAGCAAAAAATAATAACAATACTTAACCAATTTTCAATTGAAGAATTCGAAGATTTGCTAAAAACAAGGCCAAGGCCAGTAAACATATACCAAATAATAATAGATTTGCCGAAAGAAATTAAAAAAAGGGAAAAAATAAAACCAATCAAACTTGATACAAATTTGCTAAAAGAAATACTAAAACTCTCTGCAATAAACAAGCTAAACAAAAACTCACTCTACAACTTACATGTAAACCTATACAAAGAAAATATTTCAAATCTTGACAATCTAGAACAATATTTAAAAGACAAAAACCTTATTGCAAAACAAGTAGATGAAAAAGAAATAGAAGCAAAAATCAAACAAATAATAAAAAACAACCCAAAAGCACCATTCGGAGCACTAATGGGAATATGCATGCAAGAATTCAACGGACAAGTAGAAGGCAAGATTATAAGTGAAATTTTAAAAAAATCACTCTAATTTCTAGAAATAATTATTTTTAAAAAATAACAACATAATTATCAGGAGGAGAATAACCTAAAGCTTTTGGAAAGCACCTTTGCAATAAATTTTTGGGTCTAGAAATAGTATTCTTTCCCGCAAACAATATATTTCTATCAGCAACAAACTCCAAACAATCATTAAATTCTTCTTGAGTATAAAAAGTTGCAAAACTTATTGTATCTATATTCATCACATCAAAAAGAGCAGGATAAAAAGTTTTTCTCTGATCTATACGAATAAAATTTCCTTCAAAACTACCTAATGCTTGCAAATGATTTGGCGAAAAAAAACTACTTAACACCTTATGCTCTAAATGATGTACAATAATTAAATCATAATCAGAATCCAAATTTGACAAATCAGGATCTCCTAACATATCAACTAATTTTGCATCGAATAAATCAACACAAACAGTATCAAATTGTTTTTTATTATTCGGAC
>JBFHXM010000049.1:0-8455 GCA_041598975.1 Candidatus Woesearchaeota archaeon
CAATAAGATAAAATTCCATCTAAGACATCTTGTGTCAAAGACACACGCCTTTCGAATTTTTTATTTTTTGATATCATTGGTTTATTAGTATCTTTTACATTAATAAATCCAAAAATCCAAGAAAATATTGATGGACAGGAAATAAAATCCATATTACAAATATTCAAAGAAGCAAAGAAATTAAACTTCTTACCATTTGTTATTTTTTTTGGTGCTATTTCAGGTTTTATAATTGGAGAAACTGGATTTAGATATATTTATTTAGAATCATTAGGTTATCCTATAATTTTAGTGGGTTTTGTAATGGGTTTATCAAGATTAGTTTGGTTTTTTGTTGCAAGACATGCATATCTAATTGAGGAACATTTTACCATGAGACAACATTTGTTTTTCGAATTGCTTCTTTTCCCAATATTTTTTGTACTAATTGCGTATTTATCTAATCCTTATATCATTGCAGGAATCTTTATTTTAGGGATAGGATACATGTGGGGAAGAAGTCAAGTAATTGAAAGTTATATCTTAAATAATCATATTACAGATAAAAACTACAAAGCGACAATTCTATCAATAAAAAGCCAAGTAAGTTTATTTTTTCAATTTGTAGTTCCGTTCTCAATAGGTTTTGTGATGTCTCAATCCTACAAATTAGGATACTATGTCTTAAGTGTAAGTTTGTTTTGTATCTTGCTTACTTCATATTTTTTTATCAAAAAATAACTCCTTTCTATTCTCCATTAAAACCACTCAGGAGTTTATACTATTTTTTATATTGAAAAATTATGCAAAGTACTTAATGAATAATATAGTAAGAATGAAATCTTTCAATTTGCTTATAGTATTTACTCTCCTTGCTATTTTTATTTTGCCAAATTCTTTCTCTGTCATGCACTATGATGAGGTAAACAAGCCGACTTACTATGTATCAAAAACACTGCCGACAATTTATGTCAATATCAGTTCAGGAACAAAAGATTTGATAGTTGAAAAAGGAGTCTTGAAAATCGACACAAAAAAATACGAATACAATATAACAACAAAACGGGAACTTCTTAAATTTGAATCTCACACTTACAAATTTAATCTTAACCAGGACATTTCCAAGTTGAAAAATATAAATTTCAAACTAATAATCTATGACAAGGAAACTGGAGAGTTTGTAAAACCTATGGGCGACCCAATCGATTTTGCAATCAGTTATGACAATGTTAAACCAGAATTTGTAGGAGTGAACTACGATATCTCTGAAAATTCAAAATACTTGATTTTGGAATTTAGTGAGAGGCTTCAGTCTTTGAAAATTAAAATAAACGATATTGAAGTGAAAAATGTAGACATTAACACAGGCCCGCTTTTCCTTGACAGCAAGAATGTGAAAGTTGACATTACAGATTTTGAATTTGATGAAAAAGAAAACATACTCTCATTAGATTTCAAGGATTTGGCAGAAAACAAAAACTCAGCACAAACAGACATTTACCTTCCAGGGACCGAATTCGAGATAAAGCTTATGACTTTAAGAGATGATAGCTCTCTTTCCTATAATTACAATACAGATATAATGTACAAAAATTTGTTCGCAAAAACGATATATTCCAAAGACCAAACCTTTGACTTGAAACTAAGAACAAGTAAGAAGGCAAATTGTTATTTTTCCTCAGGTATCGACGTGTCCCAGGGTTTCCCTACAATTTCAGTTGTAAGGACAAAAAAGAGTTTCACAACGCAGAACAATTTTGAGCATAGCATCACTGTTGATACAAACATAGATAAGGAAATATGGGTGGCTTGTCAGACTTTTGGGACAGATGAAACAGAGATTCTGTATTTGAGTGAGTCTTTGGACATAGGCAAGAGTTTGATTTACTTGAAAAAGTATCTCGGCGGAAACTTGGAAATTGACTTGTCAGAACCTTCCGAACTTGTAAGCAACATCCCATTTTCCTTGTTTGTCGATACAAACAACAGGGCTGTGTGTACTTATGAATTGGATGGTTCAAAAACTGGAGTTATGAATACTTCTAATTTTATAAACCATATTCAGGGCAATATTGATGTAAAAAAAGGTGACCACAAGTTGAAGTTTGAATGTGTAGATGTGCTAAATAACAAAAAAACTGTTACTAATGACATAGATGTTGACCCTGAAAGAGGTGTGAAAATTGTAGATTATTCTCCTAAATATGTTATGGTTCCTGCTGCTGATGTTGAATTCTTTTTAAGTGAATATGAAGGCGTGACTTGTAAATTCAGTCCGCAAAGAACAAGCAAGTCTGACTTTGACAAATTAAACAATGTAAGCAAGGTGGGTTTGTCAAGAAATAAGGGGACATTTTCAGTATCTAATTTGATGCCTGGCAAAAACGAACTTTTCATATATTGTAAGAAAGTTCCTGACATTGTAGAAAACGTTCTAGAAATAATATATGATACAAAAGGCGTCCAGATAACAAATTTCTCATTTGTAAACGGAAATTACTTGAGCGATTATGCAAGTTCAAAAGAATCTTTAAGTTTCAAATTTAATGTTGATTCATTGATTCCTGTTTCTAATTTTACAGCAAGAATACTTGACATGTCAGGAAAAATATTAATCTCCAAATCATTCAATGGGCAAAGCTTGACCCTCTCAGGGGACTTTTCTAATGCAAGCAAGTTACAAATTACAGGAACAAACGATGCAGGTTACAATGGCACATTCGAAAAAGTGATAGTTTATGATTTGACGCCACCAATTGTTGATATAAGTTTTATAAGCGGTAGTTTGAAGATAATCTGTGTGGATTATGAAAGTTCTTGTAGCGATAAGTACTATGGCTTCTCCCAGACAAACATAGATTGCTTGGCAAACAAGAAATACGAAAGCGAAAATATAAATCCTACTGGAAATAATTACGTATGTGTTGAGGCGTACAACTTTGCTGGATTGAAAACATTTGAAATAAAAAGTCTCACTAACGATAATTTCCAGAGTCTTCTGCCTATAAATAAGACAATCCCAACAGGTCAAAACAAAACTACTAACGAAACCAAGCCAGTCAATAATGGTGATAAGGAAGAACCTAGAAAAGACTTTAATGAAGATCCATTTAAAAAGACAGATGTTGAGGACAATTCCGGTTCTGATAATTTCACATACATACTCATTGCAAGTATAATTTTGCTTCTTGCAGGAGTTGGCGGTGGCGGGTTTTACGCATACAAAAAAGGTTATCTTGACAATGAATTGAAAAAGCTCGGCATTAATGTTGGAAAAAAAAATAGTGCCTCTCCTGCAACAGGAACTACGTCCACATCACAAAACGCAGGAACAAATTCATCTGCAACTGGTATCGTTGCAGGCCAGCAAGCATCGCAGCAAGCACAGAAAGGGAGTGTTCAATTCACGCCAAAGCCAATAGTTTCATCTAAAAAGGTTGAAGAGTCAAGTTATGATAAGCATTTGAAGAAATTAAATAGTTTCATTGACAGCAAGATATCAAAATCCAAATCCTCTTTTGACAAATTCGATGATGGGGATTCAGTTTCAAGTTCAGACAATTCCAAGTCTCAATCAGAAACGAAAAAAGAAGCCCAAAATATGAAATCTGTTGAAGAATTTGATGAATTTTATGAAAAATCAAAGAAAGCTGAAAATGTTGAAAACAGGAAATCAAACCTTGAAAAAACAATAGAGCAGGAAGCCGATTCCTTTGAAGAATATCAAAAAAAGAAAGGAAACAAATAAAAGTTGTTCCTTGTCAATTACATAAAAAAATTATATAGTGCATTTAAGAGAAAAAATTATGAATAAAGTATTGAAAAACTTAATGATAATTTTATTGATTTTATTTAGCTTTAACCTTGCTTATGCAGAGTTTTCAAATGTCTGTTGTTACGACCCAGATTATGGTTTTATTCAAACTTGGAACACTGACAAGTGTAGTGGAGAGGACGAAGTTGCTATTCCCATGGAACCTGACAATATTGAGTGTGTTTATCAAAGAAAAGGATGTGTTATAGACAGTAAATGTTATGCAACTATTAATGGAGATAAAATCTATGATTTGGACGAGGTTAAAAATTATTTTAATTCTGAATATGGGATAAGTGTGAATTCATATTGTGATTCTCTAAAAAATTTTGACAATTCTTGTACTGGTGATTACAAAGATTCAGGAAATGTAGGTGGCGGAGACAATAAAGGTGGTGGCGGAAGCTCTTCTTCTGGAAACTCATCTAATATCGGCGATTACAACATAAACGGAACTAATATCAATGCAACTGCAGACATGGCTTTTTGTAACGATGCAGGTGGGCCTTTTGGGTTCTTTGTAACTAAGGAAAGTTGTGAAAGTATAGGTTCAGGCGATATAAAACCTTGTATTTACAATCCTTACCTTTCAGGATATGTTGGCATGTTGTCAGGTGATATAGAAGAACTTCAACCTATGGAAGGCGCATGTGTTGCAAAATCACTGATTCAAACTTGCTACGATTACAAAACACAGGAAAATTGTGAGGAAAATCCTGTTTACAATGATGAAAGGTACACAAAAGAGAACCTCCAAAGTTGCAAGTGGGTACCTACAAGTAATTTCTACACAGGTTTTTCTGTGGATAGCGGGATTTGTATTGCTGATGTTGTTGACCCTAGTAAGCATTTTAACATAAAAGGATATGCGAACAGAGGCAATTTACTTGCAGATCCAAGTTTCGAGAATGGAGGCGGCGCTTGGACAGGTAATTTTAATCTAAGGCAAAATATTATCGAAACATACGATGGTTTGAGTAATATTGAAATAACTGCAGGTAATTCAATAGAACAGGAAGTAGGGTTTATTGACCCGAGTGTATCCTATTCCATGCTTGTTCATGTGGAAGGAAAAACATTTACTGCAGGAAAGTCAATTATTGCAGAAATTACCGAATATGATAACTCTGGAACAGAACTTGGAAATACAAAATATCCTTTCAGTTTGAGTCAGCTTTCAGATTCACAAGTTTTCCAAAGGGTTAATTTCCAACAAGGTGGGCACAAACTCGATTCAAAAACAAGAAAATTAAAATTTAAAATAACAGCAGAAGACGATGTTGTTATTGATGCTGTGCATTTGGGAAAAACAAACGAGCATCAGTTAGTTATAGATTACGATGTTTTTAACCCTTTGACAATCATACATTCAAGTGCGTCTATTTGTAACGAGTGTTTTAGCGATTTGAACATGAACTTTTGCACTCTGGAAAAATCCAATACTCTTGGAGATTGTTCATACATGGTATCTAGTCCAGGTAAGGAATATTCAACAGAACTTCCAAATTATTTAGGAAAATCTGATAATTTGCATTTGGCTGAGCCTTGGAAATCGCAATCCATTGCCGGTTCGAAAGTGTTTTGTGAGATGTATTTGGCAGAGGAAGTCTGTACAGATTCTTCAAATTATGTAAATTCCAAATACAGATATTTGCACACTCTTTCAGGAAACAATTTATGTAAATGGAGCCCAGAATATGGTTGCTACAAGGACTCAGATAATAGTGGAGGGCCAGATTTGCAGGATAATACCCCTTTCTTGTCATTTATGGACTTGTCTGCATCAGGCTATAGTTACGGCCACTTTGCAGACTTTGTAATAGATGGCGACCCTTCAGATTTTGCATTGTCGTGTGATTCTATCCCTCCAAACAGTTACATCTTTTTCGAAGCAAAAAATACAAATCGAGAATCATTGGTCGTTACTGGAGACGTATCTGAATTGATTGGTGCTGTGAATATTAACCTTGAGGCTTACGACATACTTCAGGAAGCATGTGAACCTTATTCAATATCAAAGAAGATATTTATTGACTACATAATAAATGAAAATATAGCACATTATAGATTAAGTGAGACTGCTGCAATAAACGATTATTACAATGTAAAAGAGTATTTTGTTAATGCAAACAACAAGATGATCTTAAAGGATGGACAGAACAATATTAAAATAATTGTAAAAGACCAAAGTGGAAACATTGGAAAAATTAGGGAATTCAATTTGAACATGGATTTGAGCGGCCCTAACATTACACTTTTCAAGCCAGACTTGTCATCTAATCCTTACATTGGCCCAGGCACAATTTTTGAATTGATAATAACTGATACCTCAAAAGTAGATTCCTGCTCTTTTACATTGGATCCTGCTTTTTCTGTGAATGGAGACTATTATGAGTCTGAAGGTAATTTGTCTGAGTACTCATATGTGGATGGCGACGTATATGAATTTGCAGTTCCGATTTACAATAGTTCTGATAATGGTGACTTGTACCAGTTGACAATAACTTGTGAAGATATATTTGGGCAAGCAACTATTGAGGAATTCCATTTGGTTGCAGATTTTGATACAAGTCTTGTTCTTAAAACACCTCTAGGATTCTTGAATGAGAACTTGGACTTTGGTTACTTGAATGGTGAAACTGATGTGCATGCGATTTCATCAGACAAAAAACTTACCAGTTGCAATTTTGACTGGAAAGGAACAGACGGCTCAGGAAACTTGAACATTAACACAATTACAGATGGATTCTCTGATGCGAGATATTCCGGAGTTAAATTTTACGCAAACATTACTGGAAAAATCCGTTTTGCAAGTGATGGAAAAAAAGAGATTGCAATTAAATGCACAGACGATATAGGAAACACTCATATTGAGAACATTGTTTATTATTATGACACGCAATCACCTGAAATCTTAGATTATGAATTGATTGGTGTTGAAATCGGCGGAAAAAGAAATGTTGTAGGAGCAGGTGGGGAATATTATGCAAGACAGACTGGATTGAATAATTACCTTCTTGATGTGATACTTAATGTTACAATAGATGGAAAAGGAAGTTGGATTAGCGACGACATTGAACTCTCATACTTTGACAAGGTTAACATGAGCGATATTAAATTGTTGGTTGATGTAATAACAGACTTGGACAATTCATCTTTTATTGGTAACTTGTACGTTGGCAACTTTGCAAACCTGCTTATTTATGTTGGCGAGCAGACAGGTGAAGAAAACCTGTATCTTCTCAAATACAAACTGGACTTTTCTGATAAGGCAGGAAACCACGAAGTTGGCCCTATCCAGTTTTATTATGATGGTTCTGAGCCAAAATTCAAGTTTGGCGGGGAAGTGTATTTCGGAATGGGTACACAATTATATACAAAAACAAACGACCCGCAATTTGATATAACCTTTAACTCTCCAAGTTACAGAAAATTCAATTGCAGTGTTGATTTGTTATGGGGCTTTGTGAATTATAAAAAGAAATTTGATGCAACAAGCAACTTGAAATTCAAGCTAAGCGAGATTGTAGACACATTTGTTTTGGATGAGAAAAAGAGTTCAGGAAGTTTTTCAATTACTTGCACAGACCAGTACGGAGTTGTGCTCAGCAACAATTACAAACTCACTTACGATAACAAGAAACCTATATTAGATGACATGTACCTTGACCAATACAATGAAAATGTATATTTGATAAATGAAGAAGGCGTTGAAATAAATAGTGTTCTAACAGACAAGCTTGTGTTCGAGTTCCTTAACACAGGTGAAGCGAAATACACTTGCGAATATGAATTTTCATCAAACGATTATTATTGCAGGGAAGAAACATTCAAGCAGGATTTCATAGCAAATGGCGGGCTGAAATACAAAACAAGCGACATTAAAATGCTTTCTGATTCCGCTTTGGACAGCATATGTTACAGAAAGGAAGGATTCGACAACAAGCTAAAGCAGTACAGGGAGAACAACAACGAGATTCTAAAAACAAAAATCACAATCAAAGGAAAATGTTACGATGCTGTAATGTTTGAAACAGATTCAATTGAAAAAGAGGTTGCGATAAACTATGTTTCTGGTACAAGGTTTGCAGACTTTGAATTTGACTACAATCAGGATGAAGTAACATTCATTGTTAAATCACTTGTCCCTTTCACGCAAGTAACTGTTGCGACCGACTTTGAAGGAAATGATGAGATTATGAACTTAGGAACTCATGTGGATTTTAAAGGTGGCGTGTACATTTACAAAGGAACATGGCCTCTGCCTGTAGATTACGAAGAAGGTTTCTACACTTTCTGGGCACTTGGAAAAGATGCCGAAGGTAATATCTGGGACAGGATTAATGGGCAAATGATTATAGATAGGACTCCTCCAGAACTAGAATTGTTGTTCCCGGACTTAAGCGATGAAGGATTCATACATTCAGAAGAATTTGAGATTTTGTTCAATGCAAAAGACAAGCCGGTTAATTTTGGAGAACTTGATGAGATATCATTGTCAGTAAACGGAAAGGAAATATACAACACCAAAAAAGCATTATATGACTTGACAACCATGATGGAGATAGATTTAAGCAGAAACTATTTCACATCATCAAATATAAGGTATTTTGGAGACATCATTTTCACAGGAGCCCAATTCAATCAGAAATATGATTTTAA
>JBFHXM010000050.1:0-8366 GCA_041598975.1 Candidatus Woesearchaeota archaeon
GTGTTTTTATATGGAATCTCTTCTATTTGGTACTTTTTTGGAGTTCTTGCAGGTTACCTTTTGTTTATTCCGTTTTCTATCAAGATTTTTAAGCAATCTGATAAAAAACATTACACATTGGCAGAATATTTTTATAAGAATTATGGTAAGATTGCTGGGAATCTGTCAAATTTGTTAACAATATTAATAATGGTTGGTTTTTTTATAATAAATTTGATTGCTGCATCTAATGTTTTCGAATTTTTCACAGGAATATCTTTTGTGATTTCTGCAATCTTGATAATCGCAGTAATTTTAATTTATTTGTTTCTTGGAGGCTTTAAAGCTGTTGTAAAAACTGACTTTGTTCAGTATATTGCAATACTGGGGATTTTTGTTATAATACCTATCGCATTACTAAACTCTCAATCAGGAAATCTTGTTGTTGATTTTAACATGTTTGATGTAGGATTTTCAAATATAATGGGCTTTTTGCTTTTGGGATTATTGTTCCCTTTTGCATCTCCTGAACTATGGCAAAGGGTTTATGCAATGCCTGATGTCGATACATTAAAAAAAAGCATTTTGTATTCCTCAATTGTTTATTTTATATTTGGTTCTTTATTGACATATATTGCACTTTTGATAAAATCAGGTTTCTCATACCTGGACCCAAACATAGCTTTTGTAAGTGGACTAACTCAAATGCTTCCTTCTGGATTAATAGGATTGACTATCATACTTTTGATATCAGCATTTATGTCATCAATAGACACATACCTTTATACTGCTTCATCGGCTTTTGTCCAGAACTTTGTAAAAAACAAAACTAAATCTGAAACAAAAAGAAATATCAAAACAACAATGTTTTTTATAAGTATTTTGGGTTTGTTATTGTCTTTGTTCATATCAAATCTTATAGACTCAGTTTATATGACTGCTTTTGCTGTTGTGCTTGCAATCCCGACAATAATTACATGGATATGGCCTAAAACCAGTAGGACAATATTGAATTTTGGTTTTATAATTGGCATGATTACAATAATGATTTTACTTCCTTTTGAATTTTTGAGTGAGGTCGTTGATCCGGGAATTGTATTAAAAGGAATAATTGGAACTCTTTCAGGTTTGGTTATTGGAAAGACATATAATTGGCTTAAGTTAACTTTATAAAATATGTGATATAGAACTTTCTATGAAAGATGACTATTACATTATCGAAAGTGAGAAGGTAAAAACAGAAACAGATGATAATGTGATAAACCTCGTAATACAGACAATAGAGTACGACAAGCAAATCTTAATTTTCAACAACTCAAAAAGAAGCAGTGAGGCAACAGCAAAAAAAATAGCTGACTCAATCCCAAATAACAGAGTAAAAAATCTAAAAGAACTAAACGACATTGCAAACAAGATAACAAAAGCACTTTCGCAACCAACAAAACAGTGTAAGAAACTTGCAGAGTGCGTAAGAAAGGGTATAGCATTCCATCACAGCGGGCTTGTGGCAAAGCAAAGAGTCTTAATCGAAGAAAATTTTAAGCAAGGACTAATCAGGGTAATTTCCTCAACCCCAACACTTGCAGCAGGACTGAACCTTCCAGCTTACAAAGTAATCATCAAGGACTACAAGAGATACTCGCAAAGGGGAATGGCAGACATACCTATTCTCGAATATCATCAAATGTCGGGAAGGGCTGGCAGACCAGGAAAAGAGACAATAGGAAAAGCAGTCCTTTGCATAAAAACTCAAAAAGAGGCCGACGAGATAGTACCTAAATATGTATTCGGGCAAAGCGAGGAAATCCTCTCTAAACTGGCAGTTGAGCCGACACTGAAAATGTACATTCTCTCACTCATATCCATGAACGTGATAAACTCTTCAGAAGAGATAGAGAAATTTTTCAAAAACACTCTTTACGCACACCAGTACAAGGACACAGAAAGTTTGAATTACAACATCTTCAGAATCATAAACGTACTCAAAGACTATAAATTCATATCCCAAGATGACGATTACTACGTTGCAACTCAGCTCGGTAAGAAAATCTCCCAACTTTACCTTAACCCAGATACTGCATACTATTTCTTCTCAAACATAGACAAGTTTGCAAACATATTTGAGAGCGAGAAAACAACAAAGTACACCATTTACTCACTCATAAATTTCATAGTAAATTCAATTGAGATGAAACCTTTGTTCAGGGTATTGAAAGCTGAAGAAGAGGATTACACAAGCAAGCTTGAAAATATTGGCGATGAGCTTGTGATAAAACTTGACCCCTTCGAGATGGACTATGCAGTATTTCTAAACTCATTAAAAACAACAGACATATTTATAGATTGGATACTTGAAGCACCTGAAAGCTACATCAGCGACAAATACAAAGTAACTCCTGGTGAACTCAATTACAAACTAGAAACCATGGACTGGCTTTTGTATTGCCTTGAGGAGATTGCCAATTTAAAAAAGGAAATATACCTGAAAAACTATCTTAAAAAGTTAAGGACAAGATTCAAATTCGGAATAAAAGAGGAACTTCTTCCACTAATAAACTTGAAAGGCATAGGAAGGGTAAGGGCAAGAAAACTTCACAAGGCAGGTTTCAAGAAAATATTCGACATCAAAAAGGCAAACCTTGACTCACTAATAAAAGTTCTTGGAGAAAGTGTTGCAATCAACTTGAAAAACCAATTAATAGAAGAGAAAATCGAGGAAAAACCATTTATAACAAGAAAGCCAAGAGAGATAAAAGTAAGGGAAGTGTCAGATGAAGAGATTGAGATGCTTCTTACAAACTACAAGCAATACGAAGAAGAGAAGAAAGAAGAGTCAAACCGAAATCTAATAGATTATTTCTAAATAAAAAAACATTAAAATTATATTCTTTTCAGTTTCAATGCCAGAACTGGAAAAAATCATTAATGATAACAAGATAATAAATGCTCATAACAACAAGTATCCCAAAATACACGATAATGATTGCTCTTGCAACGCTAAACATGATTTTCTCATTCTTGTGATCTACCCTGAATAAATAAGTATCTTTAAGCTTGGTCTTGTTGGTGTATATTAGAACAATATTGTAAAAAGACGAACTTATTTGCTTGCTGAAATAAAGCACGATTGAGCCTATAATAATGTAAGACAAAAAAACAATGTTACTTGCCGTAAATTCCATAATATACCTTAACTAAATTCATTTAAAAACTTTTTGTTAAACTCAACAATAATTTAAATCCTATTTCTTGTCGCAAATATTGTCATAATCGCAGAATTTACAACTGAAATGAGAAGGTTTTGCCTTGAAATTTTTACTCTCGATACCTGAGATAAGTTCAAGCATCTCTTCTTTCAAACTAGACATATTAATTTCAGAAAAAGGAACGCTCACAATTTTGTTATGTATGACATACCAAAGTCCCACATTCAGAGGATACTTTCCGAAATCCTCATCTTCTTTCATTGCAAGTGAATATACAAAAAGTTGCATATTATCTCTAAGCTTGGTCTTTGTCTCCATAGAATTTGAAGTTTTATAATCCATTATCTCAAACCCATTCCCAACTTTGTCTATTCTATCAATAAAACCAAGTATGCTTTTCCCTTCCACATTAATAAGGAACTTTTTTTCCTTGCAGACAACTTCCCTCTTGTCTTTCTTCTGCAGTTCAATTTCAGTGTCTATAAAATCTCGTATTGCCTGAAGACCTTTTTCATAATAGTCCTTCTCCTGTGTATGGTCTTCATATCCCTTAGAAACCCAGCTTTTGCTCATAAGGGAGGCGCCTTTTGCAAACAATGTTTCCTTTGTAACCTTCTTCCCATCATACTTGCTAATATCATCAACAAGATTTTCAAAAACACTATGCATGCTCGTTCCGAAATCAAAATAATGCTTGGACTTTGAAGGGATTTTGTAAATGTACCCGTACAAATACTTCTTCGGGCAATCTCTGTATGTTCCAAGCTGAGAAACAGAATAAATTTTACCCTTCTCGTCAAAATCAACATCTTCCTTGTTCAAACCTTCCTTTCCATTCAGTTTGTCATTATAATATTTTTTCTTGCTACCTCCATTTGAATCTCTGATAAAAAATCCCAAATCCTTTCTTTTCCCGAAAATGTCGTTGAGCATATCAATCTCATCTTTTGCTTTCCCAAATTCATTGTTCAATATATGTCTCTTGATGTTTTCAATAACTTCAGCTTTTATTTCATCTTCTTTTGACATCTTAAATTCATCAAACTCTTTTGTATAAATTTTTCTGTCCAAATTAAGGCTATTCAAAAACACAGAAGGATTCGAGTCTGTTTTGTTCTCTCCATATCTCTTCACATAAATCAAATCAAGACAATCTTTTGCTCTGGAAACGCTAACAAAAAAGAGCCTCTTCTCTTCAGAAAGAAAATCTTCTTTGCTATCTCTTTCCATAACATCAAACTTGTTTCTCTTGAAACTTCCTGGAAAACGTCTTTCATTCAAGAACGGCATTATAACATAATCAAACTCCTTTCCTTTTGAGGCATGAATTGTCAAAAGTTCAATCTTTACCAAACTATCGGTTTTATTTGACGCCTCCTTGTTTTCATTCCCATCTTCAACTTCAATCTCAAGTTTTTGCGAATAACTGCAGACTTTCAAAAACCTCGGCAAGTCGTTGTTCTTGTAGATGTTTGAATAATTGAGTGCAAAACTTAAAAATTTATTTAACACCGAAATTGTCTCATAATTTCCAGTCACAAGTGCGTATTTGTAATGGTTCAACTTGAAAATAAGCTCTCTTGTAAAACTATAAATTGATGTTTTGGAATTTTTTAGCAAAATAAGTTCGTCAATGTTTGATATGTTTTTCAAAATCAAACTTCTGTCTTCTAAGTAAAATTCGTCCTTGAAATCTTCCTTCTTTATAATCTCGTAAAGTGACTTTTCTTTAAGGGAGGCCTCTCTTGTAAGTTTTTTGACAACTTCATTTGAAACGCCCATTTCAAGAAGCAATTTGAAAAGCTCGTTATTTGCTCTTCTTGGATTTATAACAATTCTAATTTCATTTAAAATGTCTTTCACAACATCATACTCAAAAAGATTGTTTATTTCATTTGAATTAAAAGGAATGTTAAGGTTTTTCAATGTATTTGCAACCAGCTTGAGTTCGTGTTTTTTACGGAACAGTATTCCTATTCCTACACTTTTTTTCTTGCCTTTCTGCTCACAATCATTCTTGATTTTGAGTATCTTTTCAACAATATAATTGAGTTGCGAACTTTCGTTGCTTGCTTCAATCAAGTTAACTTCTCCGTTCTCTGTCCTTTCAGAATTGAGTATCTCGTCATTATTTTCTATCAATCTATTGATAATGCCCATCATCCGATTAGAACAACGATAATTATCATGCAGATAAATTTCCTCATAACCTGCAAAATGTCTTTTGAAAAGGGCCAGATTTTCGTAATTTGCACCTCTGAAACTATATATTGATTGCTTTTGGTCGCCTACAATTGTGATATTGTTTTTCTTTGAGATAAGCTTCAAAATTTCAAATTGAACTTTGTTCGTATCTTGAAACTCATCAACTAGAACATAACTATACTTCTCCTTAATCTCGCTTCTTATTTTTGGATTCTTTTCAAGAAGTTCCTTCACATGCAAAAGTAAATCTGCAAAATCGAGAAAGTTATTCTCCTTTTTATATAACTCATATTTGGAATAAGCTAAAAAAACATCCATTTTAACAGAGAAATCGCTCGAATTCATCTTCTCCAAATCATTCAATCTGATTCCAAAATCTTTTAATTTTGAAATTTCAGAATAAAGTTCATTAGCAATTAAAGCATGATTGTTCTTAACTTCAATGGAAGATAGATTAAACTCACTTAGATTTTCAAGGAAAAAAACAAGACTCGAAGCTTCGTCAATTAAGGTATAACTTCTATCTATCTGAGGGATGTCCTTTTGGTAATCGTCAATAATTTCAAGTGCAAACTCATGAAAGGTCTTTGCAAAAAAAGGCTTTCCTGTTAGAATTTCTACCCTCTCTGACATCTCTTGTGCAGCTTTTCGAGTGAAGGTTATTGCAAGAATTCTATCCCCATTCACCTTTTCTTTGTCAATAAGGTGTTTTATTTTTTCAGTAATGAGCGTAGTCTTCCCAGTTCCTGGTCCCGCAATAATTATGCAAGGTTTTTGAATCTCCAAAACTGCCTTTTCCTGACTCTCATTCAACATAAAAATATTATTCCAATAGTTCTTTATATAATTTGTCCCTTTGAATTAATAGTCAATTCAAACCTAATTTCTCTCTCTTCTCTGCAGCTTTCTCTTCCTGCTTTTGTCTGGTCCCAATCTCCTTAAGGTTAACTCTGATAAACTCAGACAAAAGAGGCGCTTTCTTCTGCATCTCCCTGTAAACTTGCTTGAACAAGTTCCTGTATGAGTGATGGCCTTGTGGCGTAGTCCTAAGCTCGCTTACATACACAAGTTGACCGGAGTGCATCTCAAAAGTGGTTCGAACAAGATGCCCAAGAGCTGCCACATACTCGATATCATCGGGAAACTCTCCAATAATCTTTCTGGAAAACTCTGTAATCTTTGTCATAATTTCATCATAATCTTTTTTGAAATCTTCCATCCCCATCAAATCTATGTATTCTGGATAATCATAACCATGAACTGCCACTGCGCCTTGCCATAGTTGAGGTGAGGCTCTGTGTCTTTGTATGTCTCTGTACGCCCCAAAATCGCACAAGAACTCGAAAATCACGCTTCCGTGTTGAAGTGCTCGCGGCATTCTGTCAAATATGCCTCTCTCCCCAATATACGATTCAATAATTTTTTTCTTGTTGCTAAGATTCATCAACTCAACTCTGTTCTGGCAATCTAGGAAGGAAACGCCTTTCTTCCTCCCGTTCTCAAAAAGAATAGATGCTGCAACCATGTTATCGATGTCATCGCACTTTACAATCTTAACCCTGTTGCAATCTTCAATCCCTTTATGAATCTCATCAAAGTTTCGCGTATAAAAAACATCTTCGCTTACCTCTCTTGCTTTCTGCATTTTTGTTTTCAAAAAATCACTTTCTCCAACATGGGAAAGAAGGCCTTCTGAAATCTTGAGTGCCTCTACATGCATGCTCTTTGCAATAAGTCTTACTTCCTTAAGTGGATGAGAAAGCATCTCTGAAATATGGGATTCACATGTTCTTGCACTAAAAGAAGCGCCAAGAGATGTGGAAACTCCCGTTGGAAGTGCATATCTCATAATATCAAAAGCTTTTGCATTAAGTGTTCTTTCAAAAGCGTCTTTTCGCTTGAAACTTCTCTCTTCAATAACTTTATTATGAACCAAAACTTCTTTTACAATAGGCAAGTATTTTTCATACAAATCCATAAGTTCATTATTCAGACTTACAACATCATCAGCATAATCACTCTCAAGCAAGGTTGGAGAATAGATGATGCTCTCCTTTCCAAAATTCATGTATCGCGTAGATTTCTCCTGAAAGTCTCCTAATGCAGGAAACGGGGACTCGATAACCTTGGTAAAAACCTGGGACACATTCTCAATGGCAAACCTGATTCTGTCTGCATCTTTTAGAGAATTATGTCCGTAATCAACTCCCCACTTTTTCAAAAATGCAGAAGCTTTAGTATTAAAATACTCAATGGTCTTGAACTGCCCAGACTTTATTGCACCTGCCAAATCTTCAAGAGATACATACTCGTCTTTCTCAATCTGCCCTTTCTCATAAGCCTTTTTCGCATCTTCGAAAAGTTGCAGGAACCTGTCCCTCATGGAAACTTCAGTTCTCGAATACTGTCCTACCAGAAACGCCCATAACTGGGAAGAAAGTGCATCAGTAGCGCAATAGACATTTTTGTCAACATTTGTAAAGAAATGCAGAAGCACTGTTTTTTCAACATCAGTGTACTCTCTCTTATTCAGAAGAGGTGCAAGCGTACCAGTTTGAGCATAAATCTCATTAGAATTTTTGGTATTATTTGTCATAAAATAAAACTAGAAGATTTGGTTTAAATATTTTTCTGAAAAAATAAAATAAAAAGGTTTAAAATAAATGGAATTAAAAAATATTTATGAGTGATAAAATTGAGTTTGTTTTTAGGCCAGCTACAAAAGAAGAAGAAAAAGGAATTATTTGGTATCTTTTAAATGGAATTACATGGTATAGAGAGAATGGATATAAAGGTGGTTTGCCTATACATTCTAAAATAGAAGAATTAGAAAGAAAATCTTTAAATAAAGGAAAACTTGATGATGAAGATTGGAATATAGTTTCTTTTGTTGTTGATGAAATTTATGATTTGGAAGGTTATCTGTTGGGAGTTAGGATTTTAAATTCTTCTCAAAACAAATTAAAAAAAATAAAA
>JBFHXM010000051.1:0-8337 GCA_041598975.1 Candidatus Woesearchaeota archaeon
AAACTACTCCCGATACAAAACAAAAGTAAAACCCTTCATATCAACAATAACAGAACCTTCAATCTTCCCTTGCAAATCTGCAGCAACAACCTTTACAGCATCCTTATTCTCAGCAGACAAACACTTGATTTTTACAATATTATGAGCATCCAAATAATCACTAACCTGCTTGACAAAAGCCGAAGTAACCCCATTCTTACCAATGATAAATTCCGGCTTCAACATATTTGCATGCTTCTTAATTTCCTTAAGCTCCTTTTTATTAATCATAATAACTAAAAACAAAACACATTTTATAAACCTTAACCAAAACCACTACCCACAAGACTTTTAAACAAATCATATTTAATAATAGTAGATATGATACAATTGTACAATACTTTGACAAGGCAAAAAGAAGATTTTACGCCGATTGAAGAAGGGAAAGTTAAAATATATTCTTGTGGCCCTACAGTATACTCAATCCAACATATAGGAAATATGAGGGCTGCCCTATGTTGGGACTTTTTAAGAAGAACATTCAAATTTCTAGGATACGAAGTAATCTCTGTTTCAAACATCACAGACGTAGGCCACCTTACATCTGATGAAGATGAAGGAGAGGACAAAATGCTAAAAGCAGCAAAACTCGAAAAAAAAGACCCAACTGAAATTGCAAAATTCTACGAGAAAATATACACAGAAGACCTGGAAAAGCTAAATGTCCTCCCCGCAACATACCAGCCAAGAGCAACAGAAACAATCCCAGAACAACTCGAAATAATACAAAAACTCGAAAAAAAAGGCTACACCTACAAAACAGAGGACGGAATATACTTTGATGTATCCAAATTCAAAAAATACGGACAATTATCTGGACAATCACTTGAAGAAAAAAAAGTAGGTGCAAGAGTGGAAGAAGACACACAAAAGAAAAACCCGCAAGACTTCGCATTATGGAAATTTCTAACAAAAGAAAATGCAAACCACGCAATGAAATGGGACTCTCCTTGGGGAGAAGGATTCCCTGGCTGGCACATAGAATGTAGTGCAATGTCCAACAAATTTCTTGGAACAAAATTCGATATACACACAGGAGGAATCGAGCACATCCCAGTGCATCATGAAAACGAAATCGCGCAAAATGTATGCAGCGGAGCAGTAACACAAATAAACTTCTGGCTCCACAATGCACACCTAGTTGTAAACAACGAAAAAATGTCAAAATCAGTTGGAAATGTATACAACCTAAACGACCTAATAGAAAAAAAATACTCGCCTCTATCACTAAGAGAAGTTATGCTTAGAACCCATTACAGAAAACAACTAAACTTCACATTCGAAAGCCTTGATGCAGGAGAAATCAACCTAGAAAAAATTAACACCTTCTACACAAAAATAAAAGAACTCAAAACAACCTCAACAACCGAAAACAAGGAAGTTAAAATGCTATTCAAAGAAAAGCTGAAACAATTCACAGACGCACTTAAAGACGATTTAAACACACCTCTTGCATTAAGCAGTGTCTACGAATTCATAAGAGAAATAAACAAAATCGAAAAAATCTCCTCTGCTGACAAAAAACTAATCAACCAATTCATGGAAGAAACAGACAAAGTCCTTGGCCTACTTCAAGAAGCAGAAGAAATCCCTATGGAAGTATTCGAACTTGCCCAACAAAGAAAAAAAGCAAGAGACAAGAAAAACTTCGAAGAAGCAGACAAAATAAGAGACGAAATACAAGAACTAGGTTATGTCGTAAACGATTCAAAAGATACTAAAGAAGGTTTCATCCTGCACGAAATAAAAGATGCATGAAATCATAATAGAGACACAGCCTTTCATAGAAAAATTCACGCAAAAAGAGATAAAACAATTTACAAAAAACAAGATAAAAAAAACAAACCCAGAAGAATTCGAAATCAAATTCAAAACAAACGAAGAACTCTCTGAATTCCTAACAAACATCTTATATTATTCAAGAACAATCGAAAACATATACCTAAAACAAGACAACAATAAAACGCTCCTTTTCCAAACAAGCCTCTCACAAAGAGACTACAAAATAAACCAAAACCCAAAAACGGACATAAGCCCACTAATAACAAACTACCTCCTACTTCTTCTTGAAATAGACAAAAACAAAAAACCCTACTCAATAATAAACCCTCTTGAAAACCTGGGCGAAACAATAATAGAAACTGCCGTTTTCCACCCAAGACAACCTCTAAACATACAAAAAAGGCTAAAACAACCCTACCTCAAACTCCTAAACACAATCCCAAAAATTCCAAAACAAGAAGAAAACAAAAACAAATACATAGCAATCGTTCAAGACAACAAAACATTCAAAAAACTCAAAGAAAACACAAACTTCCATAATCTAAAAATAAAAATGTCCCAATATGAAATGGACTGGCTCGATGTCAAATACAAAAAAGCAGAAATCGACTATGCAGTAACCTACATCCCAGAAACAGAAAAAGAACAATTCGAAGAAATGCAAAATCAATTCTTCTACCAAACAGAATTCATCTGCAAAAAAAAGATTGGACTCATAACCAAAAAGCCAATAAACAAAAAATTCCTGAAAAAATACAAACTAAAAATAACACACGAAGAAACAATAAACTACAACAACGAGAAATACTATATTTACATCATTCAAAAATAAAAAAAATAAAATTTATAAACCACACTCCTTTAAACTTTATTATGGGAAAATACAAAATCGTACATGACAGAGATATATGCATTGGTTGTGGCGCATGCGCAAGTGTAGCACCAGACTACTGGAAAATGGAAGACGATGGAAAAAGCAGTATCGTAAATGGAACTAAAACTGGAAACGGAGAAGAAGAAACAATCGAACTAGAAAACGACTACGACTTAAACCATGACGCAGCAGAAAGCTGCCCTGTAAACTGCATCCACATCATCAAAATTAACGATGACGGAAGCGAAGAAAAAGTAATTTAATTCTTATTTTTACATAATTCTTTTATTATAAACAACATGTCCAACAAACAGACACATTAAATTTATAAAAATAAAACCTGTAAATAATCCTATGACAATAGTTACTGATGAAGGAAGCATAAATTCAAGCACAGAATATGCAGAAAAATTTTTTAAAGATGAATTAAAACCAAGAACAGAGCCAACATGCGAATATGCAAATATAAAAGAAGAGGGAACAGTAGAAGGTGCATTAAAAGCAGCAAGAGCAATAATCGGCAGACTTTCAAGAGACCAGATGCTCAAGAGAAGATTAGAACATATAATATTCAATAAACATTTTGAAAAACAAAAAAAAAATGAAGAAAATAAAAAAAAAGAATATAAAACCTTAACAAAGATATCCCTATTAACTGCTGCATCAATATTAACTTTTTATTTTGCACAATACAAAAACGTAAAACAAGAAATAACAAATTTAGACCAACCTCCACAAATAGTTCAAGAACAACAATTACAAAAACAAAAACAAGAACTCGAAAAAATACTTGGACAACAAAATACAATTCTACATCAAATGAGAAATCAACCTGAAAAAACTGAAAATCCCTCACTTCTAAATGCAATCTCAGAATTTACATCATATCAATCCGAATACATGACAAACCTTGCAAATGTAGAAAACCAATTACTATTATTAGAACCTCAAACTAAACAATATCATGAAATAAGAACAGAACTAGAAAATCAAAAAATTACACTAATAAATAAAATGCTTATAATACCTCTCTCAGCATACATTATTTTATTTAACACAACAAAAAGATTAATAAGACAAAGATATAGAAGAAAAAACGAAGAAGAAACAAATCAAAGAATAAAAGAAATTGAATATACTTTTGAATTAAAGGAAATAGAAGAAAGACTCGACAGAATAAGAAGAGAAGAAGCTAGAAAACAACAACCAACAAAGCCAACATATGGCCCACTAAACCCAGAAGAAATGAGAAAAGAACTACAAAAACAAGGAATAAAACAAGGAGGAGGATTCCACACTGGCCAACAAGATACACAAAATGCAGATGAACCTCCTGGCGCATCTCTTGAAGAAATAAGCAAATACGGAAGAAAAGGCATAATAACAAGCGGCTGGGAAGTATAAACCAACCAATAATCTCCAAAAACACCTCTCGAAAGTTATATAAATAAATATTATATTCTTATATATTACATGGCAGGTTTTGATAAAAACTTAGACAAACAATTGTTCAGTAAGGAAGTAAGTTTTGATGGAACAAAAATTGCAGTAAGTGTATTCTCATACAACGAAAACACACCAAAATTGCAAATTTCAAGAAAAAACTACAGTGAAAGTGCAGATGACTTCATCTTCGCAAAACTTGGAAGATTAACAAAAGAGGAAATCGAAAAAATTATGCCTCTAATCCAAGAAGCAATAAAAAGTATGTAAAAATATTCTATCATACTTTTTTAAAATTAAAAATAACAAATTCTAAAAATAAACAAATCATCTGTAAAAATGCACATTCTTTCTCCGAATGCTCATTCTCTCAAAATGTGAATTCAATTCCCATTGCATAGCAGGCACAGCCATAAAAGGAATCAAGCATAAAAAAAACCAGTAAATCCCTTTGGTGTTTGTAACCACGCCAAAAGCCAAACAAAAATCATACCAGTACTTCAAAATCAAAACTGCAATAATAACCCACATAACAACATTCAAAGCCAAAGTAAGAATATTATCCCAACCAATAACATCCACAACAAGAAAAGACACCATCACCCAAATCAAAGGAAGCATAAACATGACAATAGTCCCCCTTACAGGATCAGGCGCATGCTCGTCCAAAAGCAGAATCTCCTTATTTCTAACATAAAACCATGAGATAATATAAAAACCAAGTGAAATTATAATCAAGCCAATAATCAAAGTAGGGTTTATAGACTTAAACTCCTTGTAAAAAATTTCTCTATTATGTCTACTAACACTACTTCCCATTTTCCATATAAAAAATTAAAATTAAAATTAAAAAATTAACTTAAATCAAACAATCCAATCAGGCAACTTTGAAGTTATTGGCTCAAGCAAAGGAGCAAGCATCAATATATAATAAGGTGCAAATCCGACAAGACCTGCAACTACAAGCTTGTGCCAAAACTTCTCCCTAAATCCCATGCCAGAAACACCCCTGATAGCGTGTGATGCAACCATTTTAAAAAACATAAAAACTGTAATCAAAACTGAAACAACCAAACTATTCCCATCTTCATTCACTAACAAAAATCCATGCATGCTTTCAGGAATAAAACTATTCATAAGCCAAGGAACATTTGAAGCCACCAAAACTCCAACTACAGCAAACAAAAGACCATGCCACATGTCCCCCAAAAAATCTCTCCCAGAAGTCATGTTCTCGTCTTCATAAACGAAAAACGCCTCCAAAATCCCTACTATCAAACCTACCACCAAAGGCAGTGCCAATTGAAAACCTATCTCCTCAGTCGCCATTTTTTAACTATATAACATAAACAAAAACTATTCTTTATTAACCTTTCGAATTTCAATATCCTCAAAATGTCCCTTCTGACTCAAATGCAATCTTTCATGATTATGCAAATGCAAAAGCGGGATAAACTTCTCCAAAACTTCGATTTTGCTATCAACACCACCAACCATGCTCGAAAAAGAAACATGACCTTTCTTGCCTTTTAACTCATCGCAAACAAATTCATAAAGCTCCTCAATCAACTGCTTCAAATCTTTCTTCTTCTTTTCATAAATAGGACCATCATAACCTGCAGATTTTCTCTGAAAAAAATTCGCCCTCCTACGATTACTCTGCTGAAAAGTTTTCTCCAAAGTCTTAATCAAATCAAAAATAGTAACCTTCCTTTTCCTTGCAATAGGATTTCTATATTTAAGCTGATACTTTTTCTTCTTCTTAATTTCAAGCTCAGAAAGATGCATGTCAAGCCCTTCCAAATCATCAAGACTATCTTCAAAATTATCAACTTCCTGAATGCTTGCAATCTTCTCATCCATGCCTTTTATGTCCCTTTCAAGGAGCTCCTGCGTTTTCGTCTTCAACAAAAAAACAGCAATAGTCAAGAACTTTCCAGAAACATTAAAATCAACATCCTTTAACTGTTGCAAAGAAGCAATATACTTCTGAGTCAAAACACTCAAATCAATATCCCATGGATTTAAACCTTCACTTTGAATAAGATCATACAAAAAACTTTTCCAATCAAGAAGATTCTTATCAGTTGCAGCCTCATAGATTTTTTCTTCAGGCTTTATATACTCAAGCGCCTCATTCACTTGTGAAGACATACTAATAGAGTAAAAAAAGAGTTTATATATTTTTGTATTTACTTAAACAAGAAAATGAGATATTATAAACAAAAAATAAACTAAGTAGATATATGAATAATTTTAAAATGAATAACTTCACAAAAATTTTCTTGACAGCAATCCTAACAATAATCATTCTAAGCACAAGCAGTTTCGCAGGATACTTCTACAACGCATCATACGAAAACTTAACACTTGAAGAGAATGGTTGGTGCGTAAATCTAGAAACAAAATACATCGTATACAACTCTTCAGATTGGAAAGATAAAGAATCAATTGAATCAAACTTATGCGAAAAAGGTTGCAAAGAAGATTGCGACGGAAAAGAAGGATGCGTGGAATGTGAAAGTGGATGTAAAACATTCAGCACAATAAGCGCTAAAGTGAAAATATACGATGGACCATTTGCAAACCCAGACAAACTTCTTCTAAACAAAGAAAAACTCGACGAAAACAACACATTCACATACACATTTACAAAAACTGACCAGTACCTTCTTGAGATATTCCCTACAGGAGAATATAACGACTTTCACAAAGTATTAGTGCCCTACGTCTGTCCGGGTTCCCTTACTGCAGAAGAACTCAAAGAAAGCTTAAAACCAAAAATCTACAACAAGACATTCACATACCTCAACTCAGAAGTTGTTCTCGAACTAAAAAACACAAACGCAAACACATCATTAATGTTTAATGTCAAAACAACAAACCCAACAAACAAGCCTGCAAACGCATACAAAACATTTGAAGTGAATTCCGACACAGCAACATACACAAAACTTAATGCAAAAATTAACGTGCAAAACACAGACAACTATGAAACAAAAGCGTACAAATTAAACAACAATCAATGGATAGAAATTCCAATAAAAGAAGAAACCAAAACAAAAATAATCCTTGAATCTATCGATCTTGGAACATACTCCATAAGCCAAAAAGAGATAGTTGAGGAAACACCAGCAACACAGCAAGAAACAGTTTCAGAAACACAAAACAATAACCAAAACACTCAGGAAAGCGATGTAACAACAGTAACGCAAACCAATTCAAACAAAAAAACAAGCACTACAACAGACTCATCCAGTTCAACAGAAAGCAGTCTTTTAAGCTCAAACATAATTATAGACATAATGTTATTCATTATTGGATTAATAGTAATCATAGGCGCAATCGTACTTTTCATGAAAATGAAAAATAAAACACCTGCAAAAAGTGAACAAAAAGTGGAAGTGCTAACCACATACAACGCAACATACCAAAAAACAAAAGAATATGTAAGAAAATATAAAGAAAAATACTTGAAAGACCAAATTTACCGTGCATTGAAAGAAGCAAAAATACCAAAAGACATAATTGACAGAGTATTCAACGAAGAATATCAATAAAATAATTTTATATTCTCAATCCATAAACACTTTTTAAAAAATCAAAAAGATAACTTTATTAATTCTAAATTTCTAGTTATTAGTTATCATGAAATTAAAAAATGTAATTTTGATAATGATAATTGGTGCATTGTTCTTGCTTGCAGGTTGTACAAACCAAAACAATGAAAACAATGCTGAAGCAAAAGATTGCGGAACATACAAAAACGGAGATAGCTGGCAAAACGACTGTAACACATGTTCTTGCAACAACGGAGAAATAGTATGCACATTAATGGCTTGCGGAGAAAACAACATAACAGGAAATGATAACATTTTTGAAGAATTCGTAAACGAAATCAAATTCAATCAAAACCTGACAAATTACGAAAAAGAATGGCTAACTTATTTGGAAATGAAATATCCAAACTCAAAAATATATCACATAAGAACAAAAATATTCAATTGTGAAAACTGTTATGAATTAAGTTACAAAAAAGACAGAGCAGTAATAAAAATCAAAGTGTTAAACGGAGAAAAAACTAGTGAAAATACAGTAACAGATGACATCGCAACAGAGATAGAAAACGAAAACGTTTGTAAACTCTTCCAAGGAAACTGGAACGAATGCCCAAAAGTATGTGAAACAGACGAAGAGGC
>JBFHXM010000052.1:0-8041 GCA_041598975.1 Candidatus Woesearchaeota archaeon
TTCAGTATTGTTTTTTACTCCTTTTTTACTAATTTTATAAGTTGTTACAGTTGTCTTTCTATATCCTCCCTTTACTTTATAAACCCTTTGTCCTTTGCTAATCCCTGCCAAGGCTTTCTTTTTAGAAGTATAGGTTGTTTTCTTAGGCTTGCTAAGTCTAACTATTATTTTTTTAATCATATTTATATTAAGAACTTTTAATTTTTAAATCTTATTACTCAAAACAAAATAATAAAATAATAAAATAACAAATAAAGAATAATTAAAATTAAGACATGATATTAAATATCAATGCAACAAATGCAAAAACTCCTCCCAAAACAAGGAAAATAATATCAAGCGGAAAAAACCTATTCAAAAACACAATAAGCCCGATAGACAAGAATATCATTGTGAAAAACAAAAATAGCAAAAAGTAGAAAGTGTTCACAATCTCCCTTTTAAGCCTTCTAATCTTGAAATCAATCCTTCTCTCAATCTCCCTCATTCGGCCACTTGCTTTCAAAATTTCAGAGTTTAAAGCCTTGAAAATCGCAAGTATACTCTTTAAATAACTCATCTTCTGCCACCCCCAAGCATTTTAAGAATCCCTCCTAACGCAACACCTACTCCAAAAGCAACTGCTGTAGATTTAACGGGGTCTTTCTTAATGTCTTTTCTAATTTGCTTTTTTATATTCTCAATCTCATTGCCAATATTCTTAACGCTTTCTTTATATTCATTAACTGGTTCTTTCTTAGAAGCCACTTTTACAACTTTTTTCTTGCTAGATTTTTTTTCTACCACTCTAAAGTAAAGATAAGTTATCTATATTTATATAAGTTACGATTAATACATGTAAAAGTAAACGAAATATTAATAAAGAGCTTTAATGTTATATTTATTATGAAAATTACTCGTTATGCACAATCTTGTATATTAATAGAAACTAAAGGTTTACGAATTTTAGTTGATCCGGGCTTATATCAATACGAAGAATCTTTTCTAAAATATGATTGGAAAGATATAGATATTTTACTTGTTACACATAAAGATTTAGACCATTGCCATGTGCCCGCAATAGAAAAAATAATCTCTAATGAAAAAACAAAATTCTATACTAATTCAGAAGTAGCCAGATTATTTAAAGATTTTAAAGTAAATATTGTAAAAGAAGGAGATAAAGTTAACATAAAAGAAATAAATATTAAAATTACAAAAGCAATTCATGGTTATATTCCATTTTTAAAAGGAAAATTTGCTCGAGAAAATTTAGGGTTTATTGTTGATGATGGGGACAAGAAAGTATATCTGTGTGGAGACACACTTTGTTTTGAAAATAGTTATGAGTGTGATATTTTATTAGTTCCTGTAAGCAATTCAGGTCTTGTGATGGGGCCTTATGAAGCATCAGTATTTGCTAAAGAAATAAATCCTCAATTAGTAATCCCTTATCATTATGAAAGCCAGCATTTCCCTGGTGATTTGAATGAAGTGAAAATTCAATTTGAAAAACAAGATTTAAATTATAAAATCTTAGAATACAAAGAAACAATTGTTGTTTAATCATATGCTTTTTCTCTATTTTCAATCTTAATTACAACTATTCTCTTTTTCGGATAATTTAGTCTGTAAAGTACTCTAATGTCTCCTAATCTTATTCTGAAAACATTTTTATGATTAATAATAGATTTTGCATCATGAGGAATTGGATTTTCAGAAAGTAAATCAACCTTGACAAATATTCTTTTAATTTGGTGTTTATCAAGTTTTTTGAGAAATTTTTTAGGTTGTTTATCATACAAAATTGTAAATTTCATAGTCCTAACTCTTTTTCTAAATCTTCAGCAGAAATAAGTTCATTATTTTTTTCATTTTCATAACTTTTATCTAAAAGTTTAGCTTCTTCATTTGAAAGAAAATGGTCTTTATCGGGCATATGTTGTTTAATATAATCTAATTCTGACTTGATACTTCTAAGTTCATTCATTATTTCATCATTAGAAACTTCCATACATTTATTGTGAACTATATATTTATATAAGTTACGATTAAAATCCCTCTCTGACTTATCTAAAACTGAACACTTACAATTCCTCGTCAGCAAGATAAATAGAATTCATGGCAGTAAAGGATGTGACTGGCCTTCTAGCTCTAAACCAAATATCATTAGCCCCCAAGTTTAACAATATCTCTCTAATGAAATCTCTATCACTATTAATAATCTTGTTGTAAAAATCTGTCGTAGGACTCAAATTCCTACCAATAATCTTTGGCAATAACTTGATGCTTGAACCAACTTCTCTCCATCTATTACTATGAATCGCTTTTCTCATAGAGCGAGATGTAGAAATGGAATAATTAATATCGGTCAAATTAATTAACATCTCAGATATATTTTCAAAAGCAGTAAAAAAGTAATTTGTTAGCTCGGCACTCTTCCTAGTAGATGTGAGCAATAAATCACTGCAAGTTCCAAACCCCTTCTCACTCCATATTTTATAAATTGTAGGCGTTCTATGAAGATAAGTTCTAGCACTTCCTTCTCTGTTTTTTTCAAACTCCTCAGCGTAACAAAGGGCCCTTCTAGGTAGATCAATGTCTAATTCTTCCAAAACTGGTAAAGTTCTATTACACTCTTCAACAAATCTTTGCTTTGATTCACAATATTGAGAACGACTAATAACTCCCCCTACACTTAGAAGATACTTAAACAATTTAGGGTCTAATCTATGCAAAAAATCAACAACACACTTTTGTTTGTTTAGCCCTTTATTTCTAACCTCATTCAAAAAAACACTTGCTAATCTAACATTATTAACATCTCCGATAGAATATAATTCAACAAAAGGAAAAATATAATTCAATCTACTTGATAAACGCACACGAGAGATTACATCCTCTTTATCCCATTCATCATTAATTTGATTCAATTTGTCTTTTAATCCAGTTATTCTTTCACTAACAACATCAGGGTTTATACTTGCCAACCTGTTCAAAGACCTAGAATTTAGAAATAATTGACCCAAATTAGAAGATAAATTAATCCCACTTCCAACAATCAATTTTTCCAGCCTCCCATCATTAACTTGAACTAAATTCGACATTTTACTACTATTTAATAAATATTAATTTGCAAAACTTAATAAATATTACTCAATATAAGACAAAATCCAACACAAACTATAAGTTACGATTAATACCTGTAAAAAGTTTTATAAACCAATCCTTTTTGCTATTAATTATGACTAAAATTAAGGAAAACGACTTTGTAGAGTTGGAATTTGACATATTTGCAAACGGCAAGCTAGTTCAGACAACTGACGAGAAAAAAGGCAAGGAAAATAACCTAAGTGTAGAAGAATATGGTCCGCAAACAATAATTGTGGGAAAAGCACTGATACTAAAAGCATTAGATGATGACATATTAAAGGAAAGCACACTAAACAAGGAAAAAACACTTGAACTTACTGCAGAAAAAGCTTACGGGAAAAGAGATAAAAACCTAATTAAAATCTTCCCAAAAGCTGTATTTGACGAACATAAGATGAGGGCAGTTGTTGGTGTTGTATATGATTTTAACGGCATGTATGGAACTGTGAAATCCATTGTAGGTGGAAGAGTTATGGTAGACTTCAACAATCCTCTCGCAGGAAAAGAGATAAAGCTTGTATACAAAATCAAATCAAAAATTGACGATGTGAAAACGAAAATCGAGTATGTTCTTGGAACAATAATCAAAATTCCGCAAAATCAATTTAAAGTGGAAGCAAAGGAAAAAACAATTACTTTGACAATGCCTGAGCAGTTAACAAAAAACAAGGACATGTTGATTCAAGGACTCGAAGAATTCATTGGAAGTTTAAAGGATTTCAACATTAAAATAGAAACATTTAAAAAGCAATAAACTTACAATATATTATATATTGGCAAGTATGCACACAATAATGTATATTTGCAAATCAAATTTCAGAAAATGGACAGTATTATCAAAGATGCTCTTTCAAATGCACAAGCACAAAAACCTGTTGCAAGCAACAAGGATGACGAGGATTTATTGGAGATTCTAAAGCAACACCAGGCAAGAATCAAGGTGATTGGAATCGGTGGTGGAGGAAACAACACTCTTGACAGGATTAGTGAAATTGGAGTTGATGGGGCAAAAATTATTGCAATTAACACTGATGCACAAGACTTGATTCAAACAAAAGCGGACAAGAAAATTTTAATTGGTCGTGAACTAACTAGGGGTCTTGGTGCAGGTGCGGTGCCGAAAATCGGTGCGGAAGCTGCAAAAGAGCAGGAAAGCGATATCAAGGATGCATTAAAAGACTCAGACATGATCTTCATTACTTGTGGTCTTGGAGGAGGTACTGGTACTGGTGCGGCTCCAGTTGTTGCCGAACTTGCTAAAAAATCAGGCGCATTAGTAGTTGGAGTGGTAACTGTTCCTTTTAACATGGAAGGAAGCAGAAGATACGAAAACGCAATGGTTGGTATGGAAAAAATGGAGAAATTCGTAGATACTCTGATTGTGATTCCAAATGAGAAACTATTGGAAATAGCTCCAAACTTGCCTTTGCACACCGCCTTTAAACTAGCTGATGAAGTACTTACAAATGCTGTAAAAGGTATTACTGAGCTTGTAACTAAGAACGGACTTATCAACCTGGACTTTGCAGATATTAAAAATGTAATGACTGATGCAGGCCTTGCAATGATTGGTCTTGGTGAAAGTGATAGTGAGAACAGGGCAGATGAAAGTGTTGAGAGAGCGCTTAACAACCCATTACTTGACGTAGATATGAGAAATGCTACTGGTGCTTTAGTGAATGTGACTGGTGGTCCTGACATGACACTTGAAGATGCAAGGAAAATCGTTGCAAAAGTGTCCGAAACCTTAGAAGAGGACGCGAAAATCATCTGGGGTGCACAGATTATGGATGACTTGAACAAGGTAATAAAAACAATGGTGGTTATTACTGGAGTTAAATCTGAGCAAATAAGGGGCAAGAAAAGACTTGAACAAAAAGCAGAAAATGTTGATGAAGAGCTTGGCTTGGAATTCATTAACTAAAACCGATGAGTAAACTTTAAAAGCAATCTTTAATTTTTCTTTTTATAAATGACACTTGCGAAAACGATTTCGGATATGAAAAGGGTTTGGAAAGTAACTAAGAAACCTTCAAAAAAAGATTATTTTATGACTTTGAAAGTTGTTTTAATCGGTTTTTTGATAATTGGTTTGATTGGTTTCTTGATGGAGATATTATGGCAGACTTTGTTAAAATACCTATTTGCATAAAACCAAATAAAAGGCATACTTTATAAATCAAAAATCATTATTTAACTATATAACTTAAAGATGGAAGAAAAAAAACATGAATTTTATGTTGTAAGAACTGCGCCAAACAAGGAAACAAAATTTATTGAAGCATTGCAGAAAATAGTTTCAAAAAAGGAAAATCATGGTATTTATGCGTTTTTCAGGCCTGAGACTGTGAAAGGATACATCTTTGTAGAAGCAGAAAGCCTCACAAAAGTGGTTGATGCAATAAGAAATGTTCCAAACAACAAGGGAATTATCAAGACTCCTCTTGATTTTGCTGAACTTGAAAAATACTTTGAGAAAGACGGAGAGCAGGTAATTGTGAATGAGAGGGACATTGTTGAAATCATTGCAGGTCCTTTCAAGGGAGACAGGGCAAAAGTAGTAAGATTGGTTTCAGGTAAAGATGAGGTTGTAATTGAACCATTAAATGTGGCAGTGCCAATCCCTATTACATTGAATCTTGATGATATCAGGGTTATAGAAACGAAAAGCGAGGAAGAATAAAAATGGTTAAAACAGAAGAAAAAAAAAGGCTAAACAAATTTGAAAAAACAAGACTGCTTTCTGCAAGAGCTTATGAATTATCAAAAGGAGCAACTCCAAAAGTGAAAGTTGCAAAAAAAGACATCTTGCTAAGCAACGATTATGTGAAAATTGCACAAGAAGAGATGGAATCAGGAAAATTAGAACTTGACATTCACAAGAAAATTAATAAATTGTAAAATTATGATTTTTCATAAATTTCATACCTAAACTATATTTCTAATAGTATTCACAAAACATCACTAAAAAACTTTATAAAGAGTTCGGCTTTTAAATTTTTATGATAGCTAGATTATTTGGAAGATCAAATACATACAATTTTAGAATAGAAATTTTCGGCGATATTAAGACATTTGATTTTTTAAAAGTAACACACCATCACGACGGCAATGTTTTGTGCCAAGTAACAAACATTACAAGAGATGGCGACAAACTTCTAGGTGATTGTAAAATTATTGGTTACAGGGAATCAAGAGTTTTAAAAAACATTAGAACTCCTTTCACAAACGATGCCCCTGTTGAAATTGCAGAAGACGATTTTATTGAAGAAACTGTGGGGCTGAATAAGGCAAGCGATGCATTCATAGGACTTCTTGAACATCATCCTGACTTGAAAATCAATCTTGACTTGAAAAAGACAATTACAAAGCACATCGCAATCCTTGCAAAATCAGGTGCAGGTAAATCCTACACTGTCGGCGTTTTGTTAGAAGAAATCATGAAAAAAAACATTCCTATTGTAATTCTCGATCCTCACAACGAATATTCAACAATCAAATACCCTAACTCTGACAAAAAAGACTTGAAAAGGCTTGAGAAATTCAATCTTAAACCACATGGATTTTTAAATCAGGTAAAGGAATTTTCCCCAGATACTATAACAAACCCCCAATGCGAACCAATAACACTTGACATTAACACTTTAAAACCTCAGGATTTAATAGAGAGTCTTCCTCAAAAACTAAGTCCTGCTCAGCAAGGATTAATCTTCAACATTCTAAGTTCATTAAATAACAGAGTAAATTTTGACGAACTAATTTTCAATATCTCAAATGAGGAATCCAACGCAAAATGGTCGTTAATTTCTCTTCTTGAAGAACTGAAAAAGCTTAAGATTTACTCAACAAACCCAACCCCTTTAAGTGAGATTGTAAAACACAAAAGAGCCAGCATAATATCCCTAAAAGGTGTTGAACCTTATGTGCAAGAAACTTTTGTGTCAGGACTGTTAAAATCTCTGTTCGAGGCAAGAAAGAAAGAGGAAATCCCTCCTTTCCTGCTTGTACTTGAAGAAGCGCATAACTTTTGTCCGGAAAGAGGGTTTGGGGAATTGAAAACTTCCAAAGTTATAAGAACGCTTGCCGGAGAAGGAAGAAAATTTGGAGTAGGTTTGTGCGTGATTTCGCAAAGGCCTGCAAAAGTGGACAAGAATGTAGTGTCACAATGTACGACGCAAATTCTGCTTAAAATGACAAACCCTAACGATATAAAATCGGTTGTGGCATCATCAGAAGGAGTGGATACAGATTCAGAAAACGAAATTCAAAAACTCAACATTGGTACATGTCTTTTAACAGGTGTGATTGACATCCCGCTTAAAGTGAACATCAGACCGAGAATTTCAAAACATGGAGGAGAAACCGTTGACATAACACTTCCATATGAGGCAGAAAACGCAGAAGACTCTTCAAATGAAAATATACCTTCATATGATGGAGAAATGGATGAGACAAATTATGAGACAAGAACAAGGGAAAAGTCAAGAAAAGAATCAAATCAGGACGAGCCATCTCCATTATACCAAGGCGAACACAGCGAATTCATACAATTTATAGCGCCAGAAATTGACGTAGAAGACGCAAAAACAATGCTCGATGCAAAACAACTTGAAGTCCAGCTTGTTCCTGCAACAATGATAAAATTAAGAACTCCGCAAGGAAAGGATACAAACATACTTTTCGACAAATTTAACAAGAAAATAATAAAAACCTTGTTTCCTTTTGAGGGAACAAATGTTAGTGAAGAAGTTATTGACTTAAGCCAAAGTGAAAAAGAGCTTCTTAAAACTATATTAAAACTCAGCGACAAGTTCAACCCTGCAGAACTACTAATTAAAACAAATATGATGTTTAATGAAATACTTAGGATTTGTGACTCTTTAGCTTCCAAAAACATATTAAAGAAAAA
>JBFHXM010000053.1:0-7598 GCA_041598975.1 Candidatus Woesearchaeota archaeon
AGAAGGTTTTATCAAAAAGGAAGACCTCCTTGATGAAAAGAACAAAGTTGTTTTATCTAATACCAAGAGAGAATTTATTATTTTTAATGCCAATTCTTATGATTTAATTAAAAAATATAAAAGAGGCCCTCAAATTATTACCCCAAAAGATTTAGGATATATTATTGCTAGAAGTGGCATTGATAGGAATAGTAAAATAGTAGAAGCAGGAGGAGGTAGTGGTGCTGCAAGTTGTTTTTTTGCTAGGTTTGTAAAAAAGGTACATACTTATGAAATAAGAGAAGAACATTGCAAGATTATTGAAAAGAATATTGAACATATGGATGTTTCTAAGCATATTAAGTTATTTAATGATGATTTGAATGACAAAATTGAAAAAGAGAAAGATGTAGATATGCTGTTTCTAGATATGCCAAACCCCCAGGAAATACTAATAAAAGATTTGAAAGGTGTCAAAAGGGGAGCTTATATTGTATGTTATGTTCCTTCAATCAGTCAGATTCAAGAGATTGTAAAGGTTGTTTCTCAAAGAGAGGATTTGTATTTCGAGGAAATTACTGAAGTTATTTTGCGACATTGGAAAGTATGGGAAAAGGTTTCCAGGCCAGAACATAGAAAGGAGATAGACCATACTGCCTTTTTGGTGTTTATAAGGAAGGTTTGAAAAATTTACTCAAAAGGATTTTTGGCCTTATCAATCACATCTCTTAAAGGATTATTGGAAGTAATTGATAAAAATCCAGCTACCTGGACCAAATTTGGTTCCCTAGCACCAGAATAAATTCCATTAAAAATTGCATGTGGATCTCCAAACCTCACATTATTTTGATCATACCCAGTTGTTAAATAAATTTGAGGTTTCATAGTTTGAAAATTACTATTTATTACAGCAAAATATTTTTCTTTATCTAATCCTAAAGTACAACCTTTCTTAACTATCCTTCTTCTAATATCAATTCATCTAAACAAATTGCATTTGGAATAAAACTATTTGAATCTCCGATAAATGAGAAAAATGGGAAGAAAAATTCTGCAAAAATTCCTTTTTTTGCCCTAGGAATTATTCTTTCAGGTTTTATTGCAAATTGTAAATATTTAGGAATCAAAATATCACTCAACTCATAAGTATTAGAATCACCTGTTCCATCATTTGGCATAAACAGAATTACATACAATTCACCTATCAACGTGTTTCCTGCATTTAATTGAATAACAGATCTAGCAGAATTTGGTTTGTCAGGCGTTAAATGTAATCCTATATTTTCTCTTATTTCAATTCCAGAATCCAACTGAGCAACATATGTTGAAACTGATTCTTCAATCTTTTCACTAAAAATTTTAAAATTTAAATCTTCTATATTCATAAGAAGTAGCAAATGATGTAAATTTATAAATGTTTGGACAAATAACTTTTATTGAGTAGTAACGCAAATAAGAGTGAGTCATTTTCTGCCAAATCATCTTAGAGTCGTACCAAATGTATTTAAAAGCGTTTGATGGTGTAATGTTATGATTGACACACTTTATTTTGGAATTGGGTTTGTAATTTATTTGGGGTTTTTGCTGGCAACATTCAAAACCATCAGTTACAGAAGTTTTTCAAAGATGATTAACCAAGCGATTTTGTTCTTTATTTATGTTTTTTATACAATTCTTGCAGGTTATGTTATAAGGCTTGTAGATTATACTGGCAATAATGGGGCAGAAATCATGGTGCAAGTACTTATCTATATGGTGGCAGGAGGATTTTCTGTTTACATGTTCTACAATAATTACATACTAACTTCCAAAAAAGAAAAGATTGGGGATGAGTAAATATATTTCATTTTAATTTTAGGATTAGTTTTATAAATGGCATCTTATTAGATTTATTTAGATATAAATTAAAAAATGGATGACGATAAATATTTGAAACTTCTAGACAAGGCCTATAGCGAACTTCCTGAAGTACTCTACAAAAAAAAGAGGTTTGAACTACCTGAAGTTAGAGGAAAGCTTATCAAAACAAGGACGCAAATCAACAATTTCAAAGATATTGCAAAGACATTTGCAAGGGACCAAGATCACTTACTTAAGTATTTCTTAAAGGAAGCAGGAGTTAGAGGAGATGTTAATCCAAGAGGAGAATTAATCCTTTATTCTAGATTCCAACCTGCTATTTTAAATAAAATTGTTAAAAGTTACTATTTGAATTATGTGCAATGTCCCCATTGTAAGAGTCCAGATACAACTCTGAGTGAAGATACAACCAATTTGACATGTAAGGCTTGCGGACACCAGGAAAATTTCGCAAAGTTATAAATAAGATGGATGTTCAAAATACTATTACAGAAGCCAAACTTAAGAAATATTTTGAAGTTACAGGGAAGGCACTCAAGAAATTAAAACTCGCTGCACCTTCCAAGACACATTTGGATATGATTGCAAAAGATTACCTCGACATGGCACAAAGGTATTATGATGATGCGAAACATTTTGAGGAGAAAGGTGATTGGATTAACGCTTTTGCTGCCTTGAATTATGCACATGGCTGGCTTGATGCCGGCGCAAGGATTGGCGTTTTTGATGTTGACCACGACAACATATTATTCACAGTAGATTAAAATTAAAATTTAATTTTTAGAATTTTAAGTTACTTTGTAAATGTAAAGATTTAAAAAATTGAAATTATTTTATTATTTATGGATAAAGCTTTGATTTTGGTAGATTTTGAGAATGAGTGGATTGATAAAGATTCTGATTATTATGTAGGGGATATCTCCGAAGTTATTGGTAGAACAAACAAGTTGATTGATTTTTGCAGAGAGAAGAATTACAAGATTATTTTTATTAGGCATGTTGAAGAAGATTCTGATGAAGCTTTTGCAGAAGGTACTGATAATGTGGAAATTATTAATGATATTGATATGGCTGAAAAGGATATTCTTATTACAAAATACAAAATCAGCCCTTTTTACAAAACCAATCTTGAAGAGGAGTTGGAAGGTGTTAGAGAGATTGTTGTATGTGGCATTTTGACTAATTTGTGTGTTAGAAGTCTTGTTCAGGATGCTTATGACAGAGATTTTGAAATTAAAGTAATTAAGGATTGTTGTGTGGCATTTGATGAAGATACGCATAATTTTACAATCAAGGATTTGAAAGAGACTAGGGAAGAGATTGATTTTATGGATTTGGATGAGTTTTTGGACTAGTATTTGAAAATTTTCTCGTAAGTTTTATGGTCAAACCACTCTAAGATAATTGCAAAAATTTCTATTTCATTATTTTCTATTGTATATATTAGCCTGTAAGCCCTAGGCAAATCATATTTCCAAACACTTCTTGCTTCAAATTCTTTTTGATATTTTTTAGGAATTTTGTCTTTTGAAATCGCCAAACCTGAAAATGCATCTTCTTTCAAATCCTCAATTGCCCTATTTATCCATTTATATAATTTCTTCTCTTCAAAGGTGCCATCTTCTAATTTTTTATAAGTTTCATATAATTCTTTACTATGAAATATTACTCTTGAATTTAGTTTCTTCATTTTAAACTTCTATACCATTTTCAATAAGTTTTTTATTGAATTTGTAACCTATCCAAACTATTTTCCCTTCTCTGTCAATTGCTATTTTATTTGAATATTGAAGATAATCTATAATTACTTTAAATGTTTGATATTTCATTTTTTTAGGTAAAGCTTGCCATAATGATTTTCTTTTGTACATTGCCGAATGTTCTTCAATAAACTTCTCAACCATCAAGATTGTATCTAATTGTGGATAAGAAAATACATTTTCAAATAATTCCGGGATTTTACTTTCTACTGGCATAATCATACTAGTAAGTATAACTATATAAATCTATCTCTTTTATTTTTTGACTGTGTTTGTAATAAGAATATTTAAAAAGATTTGATTTTGAAGTATTAATATGAGTGATGAACAACAGCAATTAAGTCCTGAAGAAATCCAGAAACGTATTGAAATGATGAAGGAGAATTGCATTTTTTGCAAGATTGTAAAAAAGGATATACCCTCCAAAATTATTTTTGAAGATGAAATATGCATGGCAATTTTAGACATTAATCCTGCAAGTATCGGACATATGCTTTTAATGCCTAAAGAACATTTTATGATGATGCCAATGGTTCCTGATGAAGTTTTGGGGCATCTTGGAGTTATTTCTAAATATTTAAGTGAACTTCTTGAAAATACTTTCGATTGCAAAGATGTAACTACTTTTATTGCAAATGGGGCAGCTGCAGGGCAACAGTCCCAACATTTCATGATGCATATAATTCCAAGGTATGATGGTGACAAGTTAAATTTTGATATTAAAGGCGATAAAAACCTTGATGAGGACGAGCTTGAAAACCTTGCAAACAAGCTAAAAGAGAAGCTTTTGGAGGTTAACAATAGTAAATAATAAAGCTTAGTAGTACATTAAGCTTTTAAATATACGAGGTATTTATTAAATATGGCAAAAAGCAAAGTTAAGAAAAAAACAAGAAATGACAAAGTTGTTGCAGTTCTAAGTTACCTTCTTGTTGGAATTGTTTGGTACTTTATTGATGAAGAGGTAAAAAAAAGTTCACTTGCAAAGTATCATGTGAAACAAGCGATAAATTTTATTGTTGTGGCTATTATAGTTAGTTTTGTGTTAAGTATTTTGAGCATGATTTTTGGAATGATTGGCGTTATTCCAGTTATTGGCTGGATTATTTTAGGATTATATGTGATTTTCTCCACTCTTGTTGGTCTTGCACTTCTTGTTTTGTGGATTATTGGAATTATTAATGCAATCAATGAGGAACATAAGGAAGTGCCAATTATTGGGAAGTATGCGGAGAGATACCTTACTTTTTAAGTTTCCTTTTCTTCTTTTTGGTATTCTTTTATGATTTTGTACATGTTTTGACCCGGACAGGTTTTTAACCTTTTTAGCAAGCTTGTTGTTATATCTGATGCATCTTCGTGAAGAACTTTTGTTGTTGTGTCTTGGAGAAATTGATTGTATTTTTCCTTGTTTATAATATCGATAGGGTTTGTTTTTGGCAAGTTGAGTTTCCAAAACTTTTTTTTTATTAGTTCATAAATTGCCTGATTATGTGCAAGCACTTTTTTTATTTTGTATTCCTTTTTTATGGCCGTGATTAGCTTTTTTAGGCTTTCTAATTGTTCTTTTGTTGGTGTCTCCTCATCAAAATTTCCGAAAAGACCAATTCCAATTGAGTTTTTATTGTATCCGAAAGTGTGCGCTCCCGCATACTTAAGATCTCTTGAATAGTAAATTTTGCCTTTTTTGCCTATTAAAAAATGATATCCAATTGCAGAGAAATGATTTTTTGTCACATGAAGGTCTATTATGTCCTGGATGCTTTTGCTTTTTCCTACATGATGTATTATTATTTTAATAAAATTTGTTGGGTGGTTTGTGTCTTCGACTTTGAAATCATAGTGGATTTTGTATATGTCCAAGTCAAACATGTCCGTTTTCGTTAATGCATATTGTTTCATATGTTGTTTATGTATTTTGGATTAATAAAATTTGTGTTTTGTTAAAGTTTTTAAATTTCTTAATATTTATTTTTTTATGTCTAAGAGTGAGAGAGAGCTTTTTGAAAGTTTAATTGATGAAATTATTGAAAAAAAACCTTCTAAAAAAGAGCTTAATAATTTGAAAACCAAATATGCAAAGAAGTATTCAGTTAAAAAGATTATCAAAAACACTCAAATTCTTGCTCACTGTCCTTCTGATAAAAGGGATGAACTTGTTAAGATTCTAAATATAAAACCCGTAAGGGAGATATCCGGGGTGACGGTTGTTGCACTTTTTGCAAAGCCGCACAAATGCCCGCACGGGAAGTGCATTTATTGTCCCGGAGGGATTGGGAGCGAGTTTGGTGATACGCCGCAAAGTTATACAGGAGCAGAACCTGCCGCCCTTCGAGCTATTCGTAATAATTACGACCCATATTTTCAGGTTTTCAACCGTTTGGAGCATTATTGCATAAACGGGCACGTTCCCGATAAGATAGAGCTTATTTTCATGGGAGGAACTTTCCCATCCATGGATAGAGAGTATCGAGAAGAGTTTGTTTATTATACTTACAAGGCCATTAATGATTTTGCTGATGAGTTTGTTCGAGTTGGCAAGAACGGGGTTAAAAGCGTAGATTATGATAAGTTTAATAAATTCATTTTGATTAAAGAGGATTTGAATTCTGAAAGCCGTATGTTAAAGATTCATAGTCGAATTAATGAGTTGAAAGGCGAGATTGGTGATTTTAAAACAGAGATTAAGAAGAATGAGACTGGAGGTTTGCGAAGCATTGGCCTTACTATTGAGACAAAACCTGATTGGGCTAAGAAAGAACATTTAAATGAGCTTTTGGAGTATGGATGTACTCGACTTGAGATTGGAGTTCAAAGTCTGGATGATGATGTTTTGAAGAAAATTAACAGAGGACATTCTATTTCTGATACTATTGAATGTTTTCAAGTTGCAAAGGATATGTGTTTTAAAATTAATGCGCATATGATGCTTGGTCTTTATGGTTCTAATATTGAAAAGGATAAGAAGTCGCTTGTTGGGTTATTTTCTGATTCAAAGTTTAGGCCTGACATGCTCAAGATATATCCTTGTTTGGTTGTTAAAGGCACTCCATTGTTTAAATTGTTTGAGAAAGGCGAGTTTGCGCCAGTTGATACTAAAAGTGCTGCAAAGGTTATTGCTGAGGCTTTTGGCGAGTTTCCTCGTTATGTTAGAGTTATGAGGGTGCAAAGAGACATACCTACTCCTAATATTTTAGGAGGGGTTGTGCATTCGAATTTACGTCAATATGTTGATAAGGAGATGACTGAGAAAGGTATTTTTAGTAAGGATATTAGAGCTAGAGAGATTGGATTTGCCAATGGATTGGTTAAGAATGATTTTAAGATTAATGTTGAAGAATATGAAAGCTCTTCAGGGACTGATGCAGTCACTCTTGAGAATTCCACTTCAACTCGTTCGGTATCTGTTCTGCCTAAGGCAGGCACAGATTATTTTATTGATGTTGTTAATGATGATGATTTGATGATAGGTTTTATTAGATTACGGTTTCCCTCTGAGTACGGATTACGTTCTGAGATTGTTCCTGGGACTGCTTTAATTCGAGAATTACATGTTTATGGAGCTATGACTAATGTGGGTGAGGAAGGTGTTGCACATCAGCATAAGGGATGGGGCAAGAAATTGCTTTTAAAGGCTGAAAAGATTGCTCGTGAGAAAGGATATAGTAAAATGGCCATTATTTCAGGAGTTGGAGTTCGAGAATATTATGAAAAACAAGGGTATAAACTCGAAGGAGTTTACATGGTTAAAGAATTGTAATTAAATGTTTCTTTTGAAAAAAGGTGCATTGTAAGGACCTTTGTTTCCTTCTTGTTTTGGTTTGAAATCAGCGAATCTGCCTCTAACATCATAATTATCTGTGTCACAAGCTATAAGCACATATTTTGGATTAATAGGACTTTCTTTATTTAAAGTCTCAACTATATCGTCAAAATCATTTTGTTCAATATTACAACCTTTTTCTGCTAAATTTATATCTGCAATAGGGAAACCTGTAA
>JBFHXM010000054.1:0-7508 GCA_041598975.1 Candidatus Woesearchaeota archaeon
ATATCGTGCAAATTGAAAACTATTTTGAAGCATTTTTGATATTGTTCTTCATATCATTGTTCATATTTCTAATACATTCATACATATTGCCGTTATTTCTGGCAGGAACACTTGTGTTTTTGTTCCACAGACTGCACATAATTCTATCTGAGAAAATAAGAAGCGAATATGTGTCCGCATTTATCATTTTATTTTTGGTTATAACAATGGTACTTCTTCCAATATATTTTGTTTCCATATCACTTGTAAAAGAATCTGATGATTTGATTAAAAGTGGAGGAGAACTATTTGAAAATTTAAATCTGGAAAATTGTGAGTATGCACTTTGTATAAAATTAAGAGAATACGAACCTTACATAAACTTGAACATAGAAAAAGTTTTGACAAAAAGTACAGATTACCTGGTAGGTTCTTTCAATTTCATATTTAGTTCTATAAGCAAGTTGCTTGTGAACCTTACGATATTTGTTCTTGCTTTTTTCTTCTTGCTAAAAGATGGAGATAAATTAGTAACATATATCAGGCGAATCATTCCTATGAAAAACGATTACAAAAATGCATTATTCCTAAGATTTAGAGAAGTAAGCCTTGAAGTGTTTGTAGACTCGATATTCATAGCAATCTTCCAAGGAACATTATTAGGAATTGGTTTTTACTTCTTTGACTTGTCCTCCCCTTTGTTTTGGGGCGTGATTGCATCTTTGTTTGCACTTATCCCCATTATTGGGACCGCTATCGTGTGGGTTCCTGCTGCACTCTACATAATCTTTGTTGAGTCAAACCCTATTTCCGGAATAGCATTCACTATATATTGCATGTTGATTGTTGGCCTTTCTGATAATGTTTTAAGAATGATAAGAATGAGCAAGAAAACAAAAATACATCCGTTCTTAATCTTCATAAGCATTTTGGGAGGAATAGAGATATTCGGTTTTTTTGGCCTTTTCTTGGGTCCAATAATAGTAAGTATGCTTATATCAGTACTTAATTTATATAATTTAGATTTTAATTAAAATATTTATCAATTATTTTTTTTGCAGAGTTTAAATTAGAATATTCCTCACAAATTAAATCTTTTGAACCTCCAATCATTGCAGACAACCTTTTACCATTTTGTTTCCTATATAAACAAATAACTTTTTTCCTTTCTCAATAGCACGCCCTATTTCATAACCTACTCCTAAACTCGGATTGGTAACTTCAGCAATAATAATGTCTGATTTTAATAACCAATCCATATCTCTATCATGAATTGATTCGTCAGTAGTTTGATTTTCTCCAAATGATGTTAAAGAAGCATTTCCAATATGTTCAGTTAAAACTTCTCCAAAATTTTTAAGATAATTTATAATTTCTAGATATAAATCAACATCGTCTCTGCCGCCTCTAATTGAACCTGCAAAATATATATTCATATTTAACTTAAATCTTCTTAATTTATATGCTTTTTTATTATCCAAATCTTTTTTAATTAAACTTTAATTCTTATATAATATAAAAACAAGATAAATGGAAAAAATTGCAAAAAAACCAAAACAAACATTAAAGGAAATACTAAAAAATAAAATTCCAAAATCCCAAATAGAGAAAGTAAATAGAAGCTTTGAAATAGTAGGAGACATTGCAATTACTGAAATAGACGAAGAACTAAAAAATTATGAAAAACAAATTGGGGAAGCAATTATGCAAACTAATAAAAGCATAAAGGTAGTACTTAAAAAATCTGGAATACACAAAGGCGAATTCAGAACACAAGACCTTATACATATTGCCGGAGAAAACAGAAAAGAAACAATTTATCTTGAAAATGGAATAAAATTGAAAATCAATCCTGAAACAGTATACTTCTCAGCAAGACTTTCAACTGAAAGAGACTTGCTTATGAAAAACCTAAAACCAAATAAGAAAGTTTTAATTATGTTCTCAGGAATTGGTCCTTACACATTTAACGCATTAAAAAAGCAACCAAACCTCGCACAAATAACGTCAATAGAAATAAATCCGGATGGACATAAATACGCACTTGAAAACCTAGAACTAAATAAGAACTTAATTAAAAAATCAAGTATATGTAAAGACACAATTAAATTCTTAAAAGATAATCAAATTCCAATTTATGAAAAAAAACTAGTGGAAATATTAAACCAATTAAAAATACATTTCATAAATGGTGATGTAAGAAAAGAGATAGAAAATTTAAAACTTAAAGAAACAAAAACCAAAATCGAAAACTACCATAACGAACTATTTAAGCAAAGTCCAAAAGATATATTTGAATTTCTAAAACAAGCAAATCTCAAAACAATAAACTTAAATTTTGATAAAAACAAGCCAACAGAAGCAATCAAATATCTTGCGCTAATATTTTCACAAAAATTTGACTTCATTTGCACTATAAACAAAAAAAACTACATCTTCGATGACGAACTAACAAAAGGTTATCTATTAAATTACTTGGAAACAAACCAAATAGAAAACATCAACTTATTCGACGAGATATTTATGCCACTTCCAAAAGATGCAGAACTCTTCCTTGACTGTGCATTCAAAACGTCAGACAAAAATGCAATTGTGCATATGTATGACTTTGTGCACGAGAACGACTTCCCGCATAAAAGTGAAGATGCAGTAAAAAAAGCAGCAGAAAAACACAAAAAGAAAATAAAAATAATAGAAACAAGAAAAGTTGGACAATATTCTCCAAGAAAATACAGAATATGTTGCGATTTTAACATTCTAAAATAGCATTATTCTTCAGAAAACATATTAACAATCACAACTAAAACAACTCCTAAAAAGAACAATCCCAAAAGAATCAAGGCCCCAACGGGAGTAAAATCAAAAGTAAGTGAAATTCTTTTCATAGGAACAAGGAGCGAACCAACAACAATCCCAAGTAAAACATATAGTGTTCGCGACTTGTTTACAGAATAAAGCCAAGTAATTAATCTTGAAATAAAAACTGCCCCCAAAACGGCTCCAATTCCGAACATAACCAAATAAACATAATCTTCCTTAATATTATGAAGTGCACTTAAAATAAATTCATACAAACCTAAAATAAGCAAGATAAAAGACCCTGAAATTCCTGGCAAGAACAAGGCAGATATCGCTAAAAAACCACCAAAAACAACATAAAAAAAAGAAGGAACTCCAATTTCAGAAGGCACTAAGAAAATCATGCTAATCCCAATAACAAATCCAATAATGCCAAACATAATATCTTTCGTCTTATGTGATTCAATATTTTCAAAAATAATCTTTGAAGAAGCAAAAATCAGCCCAACAAAAAATGTCAAAGTATAAGCTTCATAAATTTCAAGCAAAAATCCTATCAATTTAGAAACTAAAAAAATCGCACTGAAAATTCCCAAAAACAAAACACTCAAAAAATACAAATCCATCTCTTTAGCCTTTTTTTTAAATCCATTATAGCTAGACAAACTTTTGAGTAATAACCAAACATTTTTTGGAGTGATGTTTTTAATTGCAGTAATAAGTCTTAAATAAATTCCAGTGATAAAAGCAATAGTTCCTCCAGAAATACCAGGTATAACATCGCAAACTCCCATTAGAAATCCTTTTAAAAATACAAAAACATTCTCTTTGAAAATCAAATTCTTTTTTTCTTTTTTAACCAACTTAATATAATTTAAATTTGATTATTTAAAAACCCTCTTATTTCTTCGAATATTTTGTTGTTAAAGTTTAGAAAGAAATATTCTAAGGAATGACCAAATATTAGTTCGCTTTAGCTAACTAATGACCAGAACGATTAGTGATGATTAATCGACATTAAAAAAATTTGAGCGAAAAAATACTCTATCTTTTAAGATGGAGATACTTTGTGTAAATAAAATTTCACAAAGGCTTAAAAATTTTAAAGAAATTTTTTGAGCTCAAATTTGTTGATTTATTATTCTCTTTCAACAGGGTCCATTCCAACTAAAAACAAATCCTCATAAGAATACACCCCTGTTCCACTCAAATTAAACTTGACAAACCATGAATTATTCGCATTATAAGTGCCACCAAAACCATCAAAAACAGAATTGCTAATATGAATTGAACTGATATTGAATTGGTAAATAGTACCATTGTAAATAGGATTATTCAATGTTTCATTTGCAGACACGGTTGTATGCCAGCTTGAAGATTCGTAAGTAAAAGACGAAACTACATTAAATGTATTTGGTATGAACTTGTAAACAATAATGTCTTTGTTAGCAGGTGTTGGCGTATCATTTAAATTTTTAATTTCAATATTAACAGAAAATAAATTTCCTCCTAACCAAGAAATATCTTGTATAAGTCCTAATTCAATAATATCTGCAGTTGCATTAGGCTTTGCAGTGATGTTTCTTTGTATGAAAACAAAATTGATATTCCAGTGAACAAACTTGCTTCCGTCTTCAAAAAGTCTCAAATTCAAGCTATTAAAATCATCGAGATAATTTGCATAATTTGTAATGTTGCAAGAATATATAGTATTATTTACAGAATCAGGAAACGTACAGACTATTTGGTATCCAAGTGATGTGTCATTGTACCATCGCAATTCTCTGTTTGCAGTCCCAGTTGTATTGTACTCTAAATACAAAAATAAATCCTTTGTAGTGTAATTAACAGGAACCATTGCAGGAAAAATAATGTCCAAGTTTTGAACACCATTCACACCTCCCAAATTATATGTTAAAACATCACTCTCATTAATATCGCCCAAATTGGTACTTGCACCATTAGGACGATAAACTAAGATAATTGAAGTTTCAACATAATAACTTTCATTTACAACCTCAGTAAAATTAAATGTATAATTACCATTTTCATTAAATAAGTCATTTGCAAATATCCAATTATAACTCAAATTTCCATTAATGTCAGTATCAATTTGAACATAATTTTGAAACAATGTTCCACTTGGCGAGATGTAAGACAAATTCATTGTTCCATTTCGGACCCACCTTTCTCCTGTAAATTTGATTGTCTCACCCGGCGCAAAATACTTTTTGATAGGATTTATGATTGGCGCTCTTAAAGTAACATCAAAAGTTTTTGTTGCATTTATTGTCGGGTCATTGTTCTGCTCAGCATAAATTGTATATGTTCCAACTGGATAATAATCTCCAATCTCATATGTGAAATTTATCTTTCCTGTTGAATTAACAAAGGCAAGTGGCAATTGATGTACTGTTGAATTTGGCAGAGTTATAGAAATGCTTACATTTTCGCCAGAAGTCCATATGTTTGCACCTGTCCCGTAAACGGTTTCGGATTGCGTGTAGATGCTTTTATCTGTTTGAAGCCCGCTCTGTATCCCATAATAAAATGAACGATTGCTGAACGCCCAGTTGCTGTTTCCTGCTTCATCATAAACAAGATAATCCCAGGTGTGCCAGCCAAGATAATCTGTCCATGCATAAGATAGGTTAACCTGTCCGGACGTGCCACTAATAGTTGTAAAATTTGTAAACACTCCTCCTGTTGAATTCCACACATAAAGTGTTGCATTCTTAAGTTGGAAAACATCCGTCAAGTCCGCAATGAAATAATTAACAGAATTGTTGCTACTATCCAAATCAAGTGGCAAGGTAAGTGAAACTACAGGAGGAGTCAAATCTATGTTTAAATCATAAATAGCTGAATATCCGACTGTTGCCTGAGGCGAATCTTCAATGCATCTAACTTGCCATGTGTGTGCGCCCTCGGAGAGAGGAGACAACAGACTGAAACTCTGTGTCACCTCCTTTGTAATAGTGTTATTAGTTTGGTTCAAAACGCCATTAATGTACAAACTACATGAAGATATGTTTGAAACTGGATGCGAAACATTATAGTCAAAAGTAAAACCGCTTCCAGAATTTCTATAAGTATTGTTAAAAGGCGATTCCAAATTAACGGCAGGTGCAACAATAGTATAATTTCGCAATATGTAAATAAAGTTGATATTAAAGTTAAGTCCATTGCTACCTCCGTCACTAAATCGCAAATTCAAACTATTATAATCATTGTTATACTTTGCTTGTGTTGTCAAATCGCACTTGTAAATCCCTTCAACAGGTTTGTCAGGAAGTGTGCAAATAGTTTGGTATCCAAGCGAGGTGTCATTGTACCATTGCAAAGTTCTTGTAGCAGAACCAACTGTGGAATATTCCACATAAACTTTCAAAGTGTCCAATTCAATTCCTGAATTTGGTAAAACCTGAGGGAAACCAACATTGTAATTTTGAGTTCCTCCTCCTGTATCAACATTATAAATAAGTGCGTCGCTTTTATTGATATTTGCAAGGGCAGTTGTTGCAGAGTTTGCCCAGAAGGTTGTAATAATTGTTTGCAAATCTCCATACGATGTATCGGCAGATTCTGTAAAATTGAATGTATGATTGCCTGTTTGCATGAAATAGGTCTTGCTAGTATTCCATTTGTAAACAAAGCCTCCTGTAGAATTTGAAGTTATATAATCAAAAAAAGGGTTCAAATATCCGTTAGGGTCAAGATAAGATATGTTGACAGTATCGGACTTCTTCCACTCCGAACCTGTAAAAGTCACAGTTTGATTTATTGTAACATATTTCTTGTCAGGTATAGCGGAAGGAATTCTAGGATTAACTATGAAAGTGATGCTTGCCTTGATAGAGGAATCGTTATTCTGCTCGGCATAAATTGTATATGTTCCAGAGGCATAATATGCGCCAAGAGCATAAGCCAGATTAAATTGTCCCGTTGAATTGGATAAAGCCCAGTAACTATCGACAATGGAATCATTTCTGGTAATGTTAATAGTGATGTTTGCATTGTTTGACCAGATTGCATCACCTGTAATAAAAACATTCTCTTCCAAATCATAATTGGATTTGTCTGTCAACAAACTATCCGGTAAAGTATAATTATAACTTACTCTGTAATACAAAACATCAACACTTAATGTGAAAGGTCCATTGAATGTTGTTGTACCAAGAGTTTGAAGTCCTGCTGTTGAGCTTGCAGAAAAGAAATCGCTACAATCCCATGTCTCGCCTCCTGTCAAACTTGAAGTAACATCGAGCACTGTCATGCTTCCTGGTTCTCCTACAATATTTGGTGCAGCAACTTGTGTCCACCCATTTCCGTCCGCATCAATTGAAACTGTAGTAGCAATTTTGTTGTTGCTCTCCCATGTTTTGTATATCACTTCCACTTTTTTTATGTTCTGGCATGCACTCTGAGACGTATCTTGGAAAAACATCCTAACTCCTCCACTTGCTCCATTTTTATTTACAGAATGCGTTTCAACATAATTATCGTCACAAAAAGTGTACTCTTCACTTGAACCTGTTGCAGGACATGTTTTAGAACCTATATAAGAAGTATCATCACAATTCGCGCTCGACCAGGCACTTCCCAAAGTCTGACAACTGGCACTAGTTGGAGAAAGAAGATGGTTGTTTACTTGTACAAATTGTGGGTCCACTGCAGTCAGTTCAATAGTGTATGTTTTCCCAGGAATAGTATTGAGTATCTTTTTGTAC
>JBFHXM010000055.1:0-7320 GCA_041598975.1 Candidatus Woesearchaeota archaeon
GTCCATTTGAATTTTCTTGCATCCCTTTTTAATTTTAACATGTTTTTCTCACATTTGGATTTGCAAAAAAACAGAACCTGGCCGTTGTCTCTTACATACATCTTGCCACTGCCTTTCTTGATTTCACTACCACAAAAACTACATTTCTTCATTTTGTTTACCTCTTTTGCTTGAAGATTTTTCTTGCTTCAAATTCGGTTTCTGTCATCATTAGAGTGTCTCCAACTCTTACAGGACCTCTTACGTTTCTAGTAATAATCTTACCTTCGTCTCTTCCTGCAAGAACTTTCACCCTAACTTGTGTAACTCCACCTTTAGCACTAGCATTACCTACGATACTTTCAACTGTACCTGGAATACTTTCACTAAATCTCTCAGCACCTTTTAATTTTACTTTAGCCATTTTTATTCTTCAGCTTTCTCTTCTGTTTGTTCTTCAGCTGCTTCTGCTGCTGCTTCTGGCTTTTCTTCTTTTTTAGCTGCTTTCTTTTCTGTTTTTTGGTCTGCTACTAATTTTTCAATTTCCTTTTTAGCACTTCCACCATCAACAATAGCTACAGCAGTAGTTGACTTGATACCAACGCTTGAACCTAGTTCTGCCTTGTTACCAATACTTGCACAAACAATACCCATTTCTTTACAGATTACTGGAATGTGAGCAAGAATTTCAGCAGGACTTACATCGTTTGCTGTGAAGACAATTTTTGCTTGTCCTCTCTCAACTGCTTTTGTTACTTCATTAATCCCAATTCTAACACTTCCTGATTCTTGGGATTTTTGGATTACCGAAAATCCTTGTTTTTCATCGATCTCTACCATTTTTAATTTATAATTTTGGTTTTCATTAATCTCAAAGCAATTATTTCGAAGAATATCTAATAATTTCTTAAGATCTATATAAAAATAATAAAGATGCCTTTATAAAAATAACTAATTAGGGTTTAAATTTTATCCATAAGAGGAAGTACAAATATTTATAATATTTTGTTCCTAGTTTTTATTATGAATTATGATTATCAGTGGGAGTATTTGCATGATAACCAAACACCTACAAAGAAACTTAGTGAGTGGCAATCCAGATTTGGTCCTGTTGTAACTGATAGAGATTCCAAAGGCAATTGCAAAAAGGTAAAGTTTCAGCTTTTAATTGATAATAAAAACATTGATGCTTATATTATTGGCAGTTTTAACAACTGGGAAAATGATATTGAAAAGCTTTCCGATTATAAGTTGAAAACTGATGAACATGGAAATTTTGGAGAGATTGTTCTTGATGGAATCTCACACAAAGAAGAGTACAAGTATTTAATTTTTGACAGGAAAGCAGGCAAAAAAATGATTATTGAGGACCCTGCTGCTTCTTATTTTACAGACGAGGGAAATAGTGTTTTTTGGGATTTTGAGGATAGTAGTTGTTATAAGTTGAAGTTCCCTTTGATTAATAATTTCAATCGTTCTACAAAGATTATGCAAACAGATTTACCTGGTTTAATTAGTCATTTTGCGAATAAAGAAGGAGTTTGTGGCAAAGATGTTAAGCAAAAGGATTATTATAAGTTTATTTGTGAGAGCGGAGTTATTGAAGAAATTAAAAAATTAGGATTTAATGCTATTCAATTTTTGCCTTTTGCACAAAGTATTGATGGAGATAATTGGAAACTACGATATTTGGTACCTTTCCAGTTCGCAATCCAAAAGAATTGGGGAAATCCAGATGATTTTGCCCAAATGATTGATGAATTTCACAAACAGGAAATATGTGTTATTGGAGATTTTGTGCTTGGACATCTTCCTGACAGAGATTTTCAAATATTCGGACAAAGTTTCAAGGAACATGGAATTCATATTTGGAAGAAAGCAGATAGTACTGACTTATATTTGAAAGATGAAACATCTTGGGGAACTAAAAGGATAGATTTTGACAATTCCTTGGTTAGGGAATTTTTTATTTCTTCTGTTATTCATTTCATGAAACATTATAGAATTGATGGGTTTAGAATCGATAATGTTGACGGTATTATCAGGTATGGAGATAATGGGGATGGAGATGAGAGAGAGAATGGGAGGACTTTTTTACGGGAACTTAACTCTACAATTTATGCTTATAACCCTTGTGCACTTGTGCATTTTGAAGCGCATTATTATTATGAAGACAATGCAAAGATGTTAGTTGCACCTTTAAATAGCGATTCTCGTGCGCTGGGGGCTACTGCATACAATTCTTCAAGGATTACTTATTACTTTCATACTAAATACATGTTTTTAGCTAGTGATGAAAATTCAATCTGGAAAATAAAGCATATTATGGATGAGAAAGAGTGGGGGAAGTCTAATTCTACTGTTGCGGACTTCCATAATCATGATGCTGCAGCAGGGCTTATGGATATGAGGTGTACTGGCTCGTATGCTTACGATTCTCTGCTTGCAATCAATCCTCATAATCATGTTCATGCTATTGGAAAGATTAAGGTTATGGAAGCTATTATCTCTTTTGGATGCGAAGGAAGGACTCTTGATTTATTACAGACATTCCTTCTACAAAGCGGGACTTTTGAACATGACACATCAATTTGGTGGCATTTGACTTTCAATGAGATTAATAAGGCAGTTGTAAATTATAAGAGAAAGGTTAATTCTATTATGGATGACTCTGCGTTCTGGCCGAGTTCTGTTAATAATCGTGAGTATTTGAACATAGATGATAAGAACAAAGTTATTGTGATAGAGAGAAGTTCTAAGGTAGAAGGAAAAGAGTCTAATTATGTTATTGTTATCAATTTTGCGTCCTGGAACTTGCATAGTTACAGAGTAGGGCTTAAGAGCAATAAGGATTATAAAGTTGTTTTCAATTCTGATGAGATGCAGTATGGAGGGTTTGGAATTACAAATTTTGGAGAGAAGCTTGAAAATAAGAAGAGTCGTAGTTTTGAGTTGCTTGATAGAGAAGTTGAAATTAATACTCTGCCGGGTTATGGCGTGTTAGTTTTAAAAGAGCGCGATTAATTTCTCCCCTGAAAAGTAATAAAAAGTTAAAGTTTATAAAGAAGTAAAAATTTAAAAAATATATGAGTTTTTATAAATATGGATTGAATTATGAAATTGTTGTAGGAAATACAGCAATTGTTAAATTAAGAAAAGGAGAAGAACTTGTTAAAGTTCTTGGAGAGCCATTAGTTTTTGATTGGGAAGAAGGTATTAGTACTGAAGAACTTTGTAGAGGAACTAAGAAATTAGGCAACATAATTGTTCCACCTACATTAATTAATATTCCTGGGACAGGAAAACAAAATGTAAAATCTATTGTTGAAAGATTACATGAAAGTAATTCAAATGTTGTTGCTTTTGCATCTCCAAATGAAAGAAAAGGCACAGAAACAATATATTTTTATAGATTTGACCTCCCAGAAGACCACAGATTTTACCAAACAATAAGAGATGTTTCTAGGGCAGTTTGGGGAGTAGGACCTCTCCTACAATAAAAAAAGAAAATAATTATTTTTTGGATTTTAATATCTCAGTTAATTCCATAGGGAAAAAAATGAATTTGTTTGAAGGGTCAGCGGAGATATCATTTATTGTCTGAAGTGACCTTAACTGCATTGCACCAGGATTCTTTGCCATTGTCGCAGCAGCTTTTCCAAGGTTTTGAGCAGCCACTATCTCTCCTTCGGATTTGATGATGATACCTCTTTTCTCCCTTTCAGCTTCTGCTTCTCTTGCCATGATTCTCTTCATGTTTTCTGGTAATTCAATGTGTTTTAATTCTACTCTTTCTACTTTTAGTCCCCATGCATCTGAAGCCTTGTCTATTATGTTTCTAATTTTATTTGAGATTGCATCCCTGTTTGCTAGAAGTTCGTCAAGTGTTACTTCTCCGATAACGTCCCTCATGGTTGTTTGAGATAGTTGAGAGACAGCATAGTAGAAGTCTTCCACGTCAAGAATCGCTTTTTTAACATCAAAAACATAGTAATAACATACCGCGTCCACATTTACAGATACGTTGTCTTTAGTAATACAGTCTTGTTTTGGAACATCAACTGTTTTTACTCTCACATCAACTCTTTCATAACTTTGAAAGAAAGGTATTACGATGTTAATACCTGGTGTCAACATGCCCGCAAATCTTCCAAGAGTGAATTTTAATCCTCTTTCATATTCCATGATTTGCTTAATTCCTGAAATTATTAGTACAAATAGAACAATAATGCCAAAAATCACAAATCCTATTAAACTTTCTGCCGCCATTTTATTTATTGTATTGTTGTAAATAACTAAGATATAATCTATATTCTTCGTCTTTTTTTTTTCTGTATTCTCCTAATAAGTGAAAAATTTTACCAATCTCGTTTTCTTCCTGAGGTAAAGAACCCCCATAAAAATTTAAAATTGTTGACTCTAATCTTTTTGCTTTGTCAAGATTCTTCTGTAAAGATTCAAAATAAAAATCTATCTGTTTTCTTTCATCTTCACTTTCAGCATTAAGAAATCTTCTTAAAAGTTCATCAACCCTATTTAAAGTACTTAATATATATTTTGAAATAGTCTCCAACTCCTCAACATACTTTTTAATAGGCATCTTTTTATAAAAAAATTAGAATATAAGTAAAGAAGTTTAAAATTAATAAACTGTTTTGATACCTAAGTCGTTGGATACTTTAATACCAGCTTCAATTTTTTCTTCTTTAGTTTCACTTCCCAAGATGTGAGGTGATTTAACTCCTGTCATGATAGTCATAACAGTAATTCTTTTTGAGTGGGATTCATCAACTCTTGCTCCCCAGATTACGTTTGCGTCAGAGTGCAATGATTGAGTAATCAACTGACCTGCTCTGTCAATTTCTTCCAAAGTCATGTCGTTACCACCAGTTAAATGAATTAGAGCTCCAGTTGCACCTTGATAATCAATGTCTAACAATGGGTTAGCCAAAGCTTCTTCAACTGATTCTTCAACTCTTCTGTTTGTATCGGATGTACCCATACCTACAGTTGCAACTCCACCTGAACCCATAATAGCTTTTACGTCTGCAAAGTCTAAGTTTACCAAGCTTGGAACTGAAATAATTTCAACAATTCCTTTAATCATAACTGAAACTAATTCATTAGCTACTGCAAACGCTTGTTTAACTGGCAAGTTTCCTGCGATTTTAACCAATCTGTTGTTGTCAATCACAACCACAGTATCAGTAACGCTTCTCAGTTGCTGCAGACCAAATTCTGCTTTGTCAATTCTTGCTCTTTCAATATTGAAAGGCATAGTCGCAACACCAATTACAATTGCTCCCATATCTTTTGCAACTTTAGCAACTTGAGGAGCAACACCAGTACCAGTACCTCCACCAAGACCTACACAGATGAAAACCATATCGCTCCCTTTAAGAGCCTCTTTAATTTCAGAGATACTCTCTTTAGCAGCTTCAGCCCCTTTACTAGGCACTCCACCACAACCAAGACCTCTTGTAACTTCCTTACCAGCTAAAATTTTCTTATCAGCTTGTTTAAGTTTCAAATCTTGAAGGTCTGTGTTAATAGCAATAGTTTGTGCTCCCGTGATACCTTTATTGTAAAGCCAGTCAACCATGTTTTGTCCTGCTCCACCACAAGCAACAACTGTCATTCTTGCTTGCCCTACTTCGAATTGATCAATACTGTCGTCAGACATATTTTCCAGCGCGTTTTTAACTAAAAAATCCATTTTTCTGTGTATAAAATTAAAACTACATTACCAGTTAGTTTTATTTATTATATGAGCAAATTTTCAGGTATTAAAATATTTGTACTCTTCGAAGAGTAGTACTTAATAAACGACAAGAATGAAAAAAAATTGTGATGAGATTAAAAATCCGAGTATAATTCTTCAATGTGTTCACTCATTTTTTTTTGAGAAAAATCTATATCCTTGAATTCATAATCCTTGTACATGAACTTGCTTTCGTCATGAAGGTTTTTTCCATATTTTATCAAGTCAAAATTTCCAAAATCACCATTTATTAGTATGTATTCAACAAATGAGTTAACATGTTGTTCTTGCGAAATTTCATCAGGAAACCTATGCTCTATTGAGGTTTTTATTATCTCTTTTAGTAGAAAAACTACCATCTCCTCCGGGAGAAGAGAGTATTCTATTGTTATTGGAAGCGAGAAGGATTTGAATTTTTCTGCCCTTACCACGAAAAAATCTATTTCTTTTTTGAGTTTTGAGCCCAGCCTTTCTTCAATTAAATCTTTATTTTGTTCAATTAAAGGAAGGAATTGAAAAAATCTGTCCTTGTCAGAGATAAGAGAAGCAAAATTTTTAATTTGCTCTTCTGGACTTAATCCATCATTTAATATCACATTAAATTCGTATGAATAATTTGGTATGAGTTTCATATATTAATTTTAATTTAAAGATTTTATAAATTTTACTTTTTTATGGAAAAAGGCTTTGTCCAGAAATTCTAATTTTAGTCTAAATAAAGGATGAAATTTTTAACAAAAGTTAAAAATTCGGGTGGTTTGGGGAAAATATCATTTCTAAAATTAGAATGATTATTAATTTCCGGACACAGCCTAGAAAAACAAATATTTAAATAGAATCTAATTTAGGATTATTTATGAAATTGAAAATGAAAAAAGTTTTAATTTTGTTTATTTTGATAGTTAATTCAAGTATTGTTTTTTCTGCAACTTACCAATGTAATAGTTGTGCAAGTTGTAGTACAGCAGTACAATCCGCAGGTTCGGGAGATACAGTATATCTTAATACTAGTATTGTTAGTGGAGGTGCAACCTGTGTTGATTTTAATAATAATCATGGTGTGACATTTGATTGTCAAAGTTATAGTAATTCCATTTCGGGAGCAGGAGGTAATTATGGAGTGGATATTTCCACTTCTAATAATAATATAGTAAAAAATTGTAATATTACTAATTTTGGAGGAGGAATATTTGTCACAGGAACAAACAATACAATTGCAAATAATAAAATTACTGACAATAATCAGTATGGAATAGATTATTGGCCAGGTTCAAATTTTGGTAATATTTCTAATAATATAATTAATAATAATCCTACAGGAATTATAATTTATGATTCTAGTAATAACTTGTTTTCCTATAATGATTTTAGAAATAATACTAATTATGATGTGTTATTTTCTACAATTGCTATGTGCGCAAACAATATTCAAAATAATCGTTTTTTAAATAATTATTTTGAATCAGCTTCAAAAATAGATGAGAATTGTGCTTGGTGGACTAATGAAAACATATCTTCAGGGAACAATACTTTTGATTATAATTACTTTACAGATTGGGTTTCAAATCCTTATTGTTCTA
>JBFHXM010000056.1:0-7231 GCA_041598975.1 Candidatus Woesearchaeota archaeon
CACCAAGTAAGTGAGAAGAAAACTCTTAATAAGAGAGATGAGTTTTTCAAAAAGATGGAAGGCATGTTCGAGTACAAGAGCAAGCTTTCCAAGGTTATAAGTCCTGAGATTATTAAGAATTACAAGGAGACTTATTTCTTTTTGTTTGAGAAAATTCAAAGTGGCGAACTTCCTTCTCAGAAGGATTATTTTAATGGAAATGTTCTGGCTACAAATATCTATAGGAATAAGTATTTTTTGAAGGGTCTTGATAATGTTCATATTGAGGAGAAGGCAGAAGATGTTTACATGAGAATTGCGGCTTATGTTGCTGCTGTTGAAGAGACTCAAGAGCTTAGAGAAGGTTTTGCTGAAAAGTTTTATCTTGATTTGTATAATGGGCATTACCTTCCAGGAGGAAGAGTGATTGCTGGTGCAGGTGATTTGTTCAGGGTTAAAACTTTAGCGAATTGTTTTGTTTCAGTTATTAAAGATGATAGTTTAGAGGGTATTTATGATGCTGCATATGAGGCTGCAAGGACTTATTCTTATGGTGGAGGAATAGGTATTGACATGTCACAGTTGAGGCCGAAAGATTCCAAGGTTCATAACGCTGCAGATGCTTCTACAGGTGCTGTTTCTTTTATGGATTTGTATTCGATGACTACAGGACTTATTGGTCAGGCAGGAAGAAGGGGGGCATTAATGCTTACCATTGATGTGAAGCACCCAGATGTTTTGGATTTTATCAAGGTTAAGAAGGAGCCGAATTGGGTTACAAATCAGATTTTAGAGAGGGCTAAGATGAATGTTAATCTTACTGAAGAACAGTTGGATTTCATGGAGAAGGAGATTAGGGAGAATACTCAAATCAGGTTTGCAAATATTTCAATCAAAACTTCTGATGAGTTTATGAGTGCAGTTGAAGAGCAGAATGTTTATGGAAAGGATACAATTTTAGTTTATAATAAAAAGTTCAAGGGTGGACCAGTTAAGGGCAAGAGTACTGACAATTATAATTATTCTTATGGTATTTCTGATAAAAATTTGGATGATTATAATTTGATGAAGAAGTTTGATTCTATAAAGGAGCTTAATGATTATTTGGTTGGCAAGGGTTTGAGCAGGGTTTCAGAAGCTGATTTGAAAGATGTGGAGAACAGAGATTTTTACGGAGATTTTGTTTTGGAGTCTGAAGATTTGGATTTTGATTTGGCTATCAAGTATTCGGGTGATTTTATGACTTATTATAAATCCAAATCTGTTGGTGAACTTAAGGAATTATATAAGGCAAGAGATATTTGGAATCAGTTTGTTGAGAGCAATTATATGACTGCAGAGCCAGGTTTGATTTTCTGGTCAGAGATGGCAAAGTATTCACCTTCTAATTATGTTGGTAGGCCTATTGCCTGTACTAATCCTTGCGGAGAAGTTCCTTTGGAAGATGGTGGGGCTTGTAATTTAGGTTCTATTAATTTGGCAAGAGTTGTCAAGAATGGTTATACGAAGGATGCAAGAATTGATTGGGATTTGCTTGAGAAATCTGTTAAAAACGTAGTTAGATTTTTGGATAATGTTGTTTGGTGGAATGGCAGATTGAATGCACTTGAGAAGCAAAGAGATTCTGCTAATGAGACTAGAAGAATTGGAGTTGGAGTTATGGGAATTGCAGATTTGTTCAATCAGCTTGGTCTTGGTTATGATAGTCAGGAAGCTATTGATTTGCTTGAAAAGGTTTTGAATTTTATTACACAGAAATCCTACAAAACTTCTGCCTTGATTTCTAAAGAGAAGGGGGCGGCACCTTGCTTTAAATATGAAAGTTACAAGGAAAATCCTTTTTTCAAGGAGATTATTGAGAAGGATGTTAAGGATTTGATTAAGGATTATGGTCTTCGAAATATTGCTATTATGTCAATTGCTCCTACAGGAACAATTTCCAATGCGATTTGTTCTTTGAGAAAGAAAGATGGCACAAATTACATGGGTGTTAGTGGCGGAATTGAGCCGATTTTTGCTTTGTTCTACACAAGAAGGTCTGAACAGATGGATCAGGGCGGAGTGTATAATATTTTCCATACGCCTGTCCAGGCATACATTGATATGATGGGTTTGACTGATAAGGCTACTGGTGCTTCTGAGGAAGAGTTGCAGGAGATTTTACCTGAGCACTTCTTCAGGACTGCGCACAAAATTACACCTGAGATGAGGGTTAAGATTCAGGGAATTGCTCAAAAGTATATTGACCATAGCATTTCATCTACTGTTAATTTGTCAGAAGATATTGAGCCTGAGGTTATTTCAGATATTTATTTGAAAGCGTGGAAGAATAGGCTTAAGGGCATTACAGTTTACAGGGATGGTAGCAGGTATCCTATTTTGAGTGTTAAAGGGCAAGAGACGGCATTTCAAGCTTTTAAGCAGAAGAAGTTCAAGGTCAAGAGTGGAGATGCAGAAGTTGTTCTTAAAGGAGATAGTGTTATTGTTACATCTGAAGGCAGGCTTACTACATTGTACCATGGCAAGAAAGATGGTTTGTTTGGAGGTCAGTAAAGATGGAAGTTATAGATGTTAGCCAGGTTATTATTGAGGAGATTAAACCCCAGAAAGTTGAGGAGATAGGCATTAAGACAGAGGGGAAGAAGGTTACTCCTGTTATTGATGAGAAGAAACAGGATTTGGTTTTCAGGCCTGAGATTGTTGAAGCTAAGGTTTACAAATTGAATAGTAGATTTGTGAAAGAGAACATATACATTACTTTGAGTTATATCAAGGATAAGAATGGAAAAAACAGACCTATTGAGATTTTCATCAATTCAAAGGATTTGTCTAAGCTTCCAGAGTATACAATTTTGACTCGTTTGATTTCATCCATTTTCAGGCATTTTGATGATTCCAAATTTATTTTGGAGGAGCTTTCAGGTGTTTACGATCCTAATGGCGGTTATTTCATGAAAGGAAGGTACATTTACTCTTTTTACTCAGAGATTTCCTTGATTATTGAAAGGTTTTTTATTGATATTGGGTTTATGAAGGAGAAACAGGAGGGTCTTGACAACTGGATTGAGACTGCTAAGAAGGCTAATCCTGAGAAGAAGATTGAGGTTAACAATTTCAAGATTTGTCCTAATTGTAATCAGAAGAGTTTGCAGGTTGATGGTGGATGTTTGAATTGTATAAACCCCGAATGTGGCTATAGTAAGTGTAGTTAAATTTCCATATTTTTCTAATAATTACGTTATTTTCAGGATGGATGTAGCGCTGCTACTATCCACCTAAAAATGTCTTATTCTTAAAAAAATCTGAAAATTTGTTGGCGGAGATAGTTTATTTGGATTTTTTGGTTTTTAAAAGTTATAAGAAATATTTATATAAGGATTCTTGTTTAATTATATTATGAGTTTTAGTTTTATTATATTGAATAATATTGAATTTTTTGTGTTTATTGCATTTTTGTGTTTGTTTTTGTATTTGAAGAAGAAGAATATTCGTGTTGATGGCACTTACCCTAATATGTACATGATGCTTTATAGAACAAGGCTTGGACTTGATAGGATGAAGAGTTGGTCGAAGAATAATCCTAAATTTTTTTTGTATTTGTCGTATTTCTCAATTTTTATAGGTATTGTTGGAACGATTGCATCTTTTATCTTTTTGATTTGGCAGCTTGGATTTTTGGTTGAGAATGAGATTACAAGGGGAGGAGGTTTTGTTCTTCCTTTAAAGACTGAAAAAGGACTTGATAGTGCTGTGCCTGTTTTTTATGTGCCTTTTTGGTATTGGATAGTTGCGATTTTTATTTTGATGGTCGTACATGAGTTTGCGCATGGTGTTATTGGTGAAAGGTTTGATGTGAAGATTAAGTCGAGCGGGTTTGCTTTTTTCGGTTCTATGATTATTGGAATTTTGGTTATTGTGCTTGGTATTTCTTGGGGTGATGTAGCAAGTCTTAATTTTACCTGGGACATGCTTGGGTTTTTGATTATGGGTTTGATTTTTGTTTTCATTCCTGTTTTGCCTGGAGCTTTTGTTGAGCCAGATCAAGAAGATATTAAGAAGAAGGAATGGTGGAAGCAGATTGCAGTTTTTGGAGCTGGTTCTATGAGTAATTTTATTTTTGGTTTTTTGTTTTTGGCGATGTGGATTTTCTTAGCTATTCCTTTTTTTAATATAACTATGGAGACTGGAAGTATACATTTTTCTTCTATTGCAAATGAGAGTGATTTGAGTGGTTATAATGTTACTTCTGGAGAGATTGTTGCGTTTAATGGAGAATATGACAAAACACTTTTACTTGAAGGTTTGGTTAATTTATCTGTGAATGAGAGTGTGAACATTACTATATTTTCTAATAATGTTACAAATACTTATAGTGTTGTAACTTTTGAAAATCCGACTGTTTCTGGAAAAGGTATGATAGGTGTGAGTGGACTTGTTTTTGATACTGTTGCTAAGAAAGAATATTCTTATTTAGGTGATATTCCAAAACATTTTGAGAAGGTTTTATTTTGGACTTGGTTTTTGAATTTAGGTATTGGTATGATGAATCTTTTGCCTTTGTGGATTACAGATGGAGGGCAGATTACAAGAACTTTGTTTACGAGGTATATTAGAAATGAGAAGTTGGCTTTAAAATTGTATAATTATATTTCATTTATTTCATTGATTGTGATTGTGTTTACTTTGTATCCTCCTTTATTGTATAGTATTATTGGATTGTTTTAAATCTTATTTAATATTTTTTCTACTTCTTTTTTTAGATAATTGTAGTTATTGTTTCCCCATGGAAGAGCTATAATTTTGATGTTTTTTATTTTGCCTGTCTCTTTCATTAGCTTGAGGTAGAAAGCAAGGTCAAGATCGTGTGAGGTTACTGAAAGGCTTAGTTTAAGGTTGTCTGTGTTTGTTAGTAGCTGTACTTCTTTTATGCCTTTTGCAACATCAAGTATGATTAGTTCTTCGTTTGCATTTAAAATTTCGTTTGGGCTTTCTGCGAAGATGAATTCGAAGTTTGGATTGTCTATTTGTTTTGCAAGCTCCTTTGCAACTTCGTCGCCTTTAAAGTCTTCGTTTCCAAAACAGAAAATTTTTCTCATAATTGTTTTTGCTTTTAAAAGTATATAAATATTCCCCAAACCTCCCCAAAATTGCTTTGCAATTTTGCAACCGAATTTTTGATAAAATAAAAAATATTGGGATTATTTATGAATCTCAATTGTTTGTGTAGGGAATGCGAAGGATAATTTTTCTTTGTTGAATTGTCTTAGTATCTCTAAATTAATTGTGTTTTGCGCTTCAAGTATGTCTGAGTCTTTTTTGATGTAGTACATGAAAAGTATTCCTAGTGAGAAGTCTCCAAATGTTGTGAATGAAATTTTGAAGTTGTCATCTACAAGCTTGCTTTTTGTTGCGATTTCTCTTAGGATTTTTTGTGCTTTCTCCATTTTTTCTGGAGTTGTGTTGTATGTTAATCCCAGGTTTAATGTTATTTTTCTTGTAGGTTCTCTTGTGATGTTTTCAACAGGGTTTTCTGCGAACATTGCATTAGGGATTGTTACTTGTGTTCCTGTAAGTGTTCTTAGTCTTGTGCTTCTAAGTCCGATTTCTTCTACTGTTCCATCATAGCTGTCAATTTTTATTCTGTCTCTGATTTTGAAGGGTTTGTCTGTGAAGATTGTGAAGCCTCCAAAGATGTTTGCAATGGTGTCTTTTGCTGCCATTGCAAGAGCGATACCTCCGATACCAAGTCCTGCTAATAATGGTCCAACTTTGTAACCTGCATTATCGAGTGCAACTATTATACCTAAAATCCAGATTGTTGTTATTATTCCTTTTCTTACTAGGGGCAGTATTTGGTCGTCAAAGTCTGATTCTGTTTTGTCTGCAAAAGGTTTTACATATTCTTCAAATATTGCATTGAAAAGTCTCGCAATAAGCCATGCGATGTTAAGAGTTATTGCAAAGTGGAATCCTTTTGTTACTATCGCTTGTGCTCCTTCTGAAATTACAAGAGTGGATAGTGCATACCACATTCCTGCCAAAACAATTGCGAACATGATTGGTTCTTCTATCATGTCTATTATTATGTCGTCAAGTTTTGTTTTTGTTTTGGATGTGATTTTTTTTATTATGTTTCCAATTATCCAATAGAGTGATTTTCCAATTACAAATGCACCAACCACAATTAAAAGTGCAATTGCCCACATGTATATAGTATTTCCATAGTATGTGTTTATTATTATTTCATCATAGAATGCCATAGAATATTTTATCTGCAATTATTTAAAAAGCTATTCTCTTTATTGAGTTTTTTTGAGAGAGATAAGAGAGGATTATGTAACACTATTGATTGTGTTTGTTCCTGTGTCTATTATTACATTGGAGTTGTTTCCATAATGAAATACAAAGAAGTAGATTACTACTATAAATGTTATTACTAGTATTATGAATATGATTATGGTTTGCAAAGATAGTTCCATTGCTTTCTTGTTTGTTGTTAAATTGTTTTTGCTTTTCATTTTACTCAAGGCTTGTTATGATGTTTTTGAATATGTGGAAACCTATTCCATTCCCTTGCAGGGTTGAGTTTGTTTCTCCAGATATGCTGTCTAGGTTTTTTGAGACGATTTCTATTTCATTTCCTATGCAATTTATTTGTGTGTTATAATCTAATGATGAGTCTATTATTGTTTCGTATTGGTTTAATATGATTTCACATTCATCGCTATTGAAATCAAAACCTTCTAATTCTATTGTATATATGGTTTCGTATGACTGGTTATATTCTTCTAAATTTGATGCTTCTTTTCCTATAGTTTCTGTCCCTATTATTGTTTTTCCGTTGATTTTTTTGAGTACTGCAATTCTTGAGAGTTCTAAGTCATCTGTGTTAAATATGCTTGAGAGTGATGTGGACATGTCTGCATCAAAATCTGCAAGAGAAAATAGATTGGTACTTGCATCATATTTGAAGTAGAATTTTCTTCCATTGTCGTCTTCATATATGTTTTTAGCTTTAAATGTGTAATAAGGAATAGTTATATTTCCTAGTGTTAATGTTCCGTTTCCTTCATCATATATAGAGCCTTCAACATAATTCAAGTCTTTTAAGATTGGTCCTTTGTCTGTGTCTTTGTCAAAAAAGTAGGCTTCATTGTTATCTATCATTTTGTTTCCTGTTTCAAGTCCGTAAACAATTGTGTTTTCACTATCTTTTTCAAGATTTTTTATTATGCAAGCTTTATATGTGTTC
>JBFHXM010000057.1:0-7218 GCA_041598975.1 Candidatus Woesearchaeota archaeon
ACTAGTTATCTCTATTGCAGAACCAACTCCAGTTTGAGCATAAGTTATTTTTTTTCCTGTACCAGAACCATGTAATTTAACATCATTAGAAGATATAATTATACAAGAACCACTATTAGAAACCAAATCAGAGACTATAACATAATCTCCCGGTGAAGAAATAGTCTGACAGGAACTAATATCTATACCATTAACAACATTTAACATTATAAAGAAATTCAAAACAAAAATGCCAATAATAAAAATTTTATTAAACTTAAATTCCATATTACTTCTTGCCAAACAAATATGCTTATATATTTTAATATTATAAAATAGTGACAAATAAAAATAAAACTCAAACAAAAGATTAATAAATCATATTAATATAATTCTTTTTAAGTTAAAAATGACAAACAACCAAACCTACTACATCAAGGACAACCTTATATATTCTAAAAACACTTCCAAATACAACCTACCTAGAAATTACGAAAACATTCTAGCAATCCCTGATGAAACAAAAAACCACCTCACAAACAACAAAATAGTAATAAACCAGCTAGAAAAAATAAAAGAGAATCATACAAGAGAGGTAGAGCTTGGAGAAGCAATAAAAGATTTCAAGGAAACGAAAACAAAGATAGAAACAGCAAAAAAAGAAGCCAGCCCAACCAATATCACTTTTAAAAAACCACAAGACGACGATTACAATTTCATAGAAAAAACATCACAATTAGAAATCATAGAAAACATCCTCCTTCAACACGAAAACAAACAAGATTTCAACGACTTCAAAGAAAAAATCCAACAATACATAAAGCATGCAAAAACAGAAGAACAAAAAAAAAACAGCCAAATAGATGAACAAATAGATATTGAAACTAACAAAAAATACAAGCAAAACGAAGAAAAAGACAAATTCATAAACAACCACATTAAACCTATAGAAAATAAAATCAAAAATCTAAAACAAAAACTCGAAAAACTCAAAAAAGAAAAAGAAACAGCAAATGAAAACCTGACTAAATCATTGCAAAGACCAAAAACCAAAAACACACAAAAACTTTACGAAAACCTGCAAAAAGAAGAAGAAATAAAACAAAACATAAACAATCTGAAACACGACATAAAAATATTAAAAGCAAAAGTGCAATCAATAAAAGATGATATGAGATTAGGCACAAAATACTGCGTAAACATATGGCTTGCAATACTAACTTTAGGATTCATATACTACACAAAATATGCAACATGCAAAAACAAAATACTTAGAACAAAGAAAAAAGCAAATAAGAAAAATCAAAAAATCCTAATGCTGGAACAAAAACTCTACAACCTTGGTATCGAAAATGAAAAACTGCAAAAAGAAGAAAACAAAAACAACCAAATCAAAACAAAAAATACAGATGAGATACAAACAAAACTAGATGAGTTAGAACAAGAAATAGAAAAAACAAAAAACGAAATAAAAAACGAAGAAAAACTTCAAACCCAGCAAGAAAAAGACCTTGACAAATTTGACAATCAAATAACAAAAATCACAAACAAAATAATAGAACTTGAAAGCACAAAAGAAGAATTCGAAAAACATTCAACAAAAGCAATTCAAGAAATATTTGATGAAATAAGAGAAACCAAGGAAAAGAACATACAAAAACTCAAAGAGCTAAAAACAAACATACAAAACCAGAAAACAGAAATAAAAGGAGATTGGATAGTTGAGATTAATGAATAGAACAAATAATTCAACCTCCCAAATAAACCTTCTTAATCTTCTTATCTTTCAAAATACTTTTATCACCAGAATGTACTATTTTACCATTCTCCAAAACATAAATCTTGTCTGCAATATTTTTTGCAAGTCTCACATTCTGCTCAACAAGAAGTACAGTAATACCTTGCTTTTTAACTTCATTAACAATTTCAAAAACTTCTTTCACAGCTTTAGGACTAAGACCTGCAGAAGGCTCATCCAAAAGCAAAACTTTCGGATTCTGTACAAGAGCCATGGCAATTGCAAGTATCCTTTGCTGTCCTCCGGACAAACTTCCAGCTTTCAAACTCTGCTTCTCTTTCAAAAACTTGAACATATCCAAAACTCGTTCAATTTCCTTTTCAATAATTTTCTTATCATTATACTTCTTAGCAGCAACTTCCAAATTTTCATAAACACTAAGAGTTCCAAAAATCACATTCCTTTGCAAAACATAAGACACACCAAGATTAATCAACTCATAAGATTTAAGTAAATTAATATCAACATCCTCAAGTTTAATCTCACCAGAATACACATTTGAAATATTGTAAATACTTTTCAATATTGTACTTTTCCCACTGCCATTAGGGCCAATAATCAAAGTAACCTCTGAAGGATTTGCAACCAAACTAACATCCTCCAAAATTTGTGTCCCATTATATCCGCTATTTAAATTTTTTATCTCTATCATTTTCCTATCCCAAATATGCCTCCAAAACTTTCTTATTGCTCTTAACCTCTTTCGGAGTTCCTTTCATCAAAACCTTGCCAGAATCAAGCACAATAACCTCATCTGAAACATTCATAACAAAATTCATATCATGCTCAATAACAAAAACAGTCTTGCCCTGCATTTTCAACTTCATAACTATAACTTTAATCAATTCTCTTAAATGTGGCGCAACACCTGCAGTCGGCTCATCCAAAAGCACCATATCAAACTCTCCCACAAGTGCCATAGCCAAATCAAGCAATTTCCTCTGTCCACCAGATAAATTATTAGGTTTTGAATCCTTTTTATGTTCAAGCTTTAAATCTTTAAGCACAACATCAATCTTTTTCTTTTCTTTTTCAGTCAATTTATTTTTTCCAAATAAGTTCTTCATAAAACCCCCATTATCTTTAACTGCCAAAATCAAATGTTCATACACAGTCAAATTCTTAAACAACGCAGGATTCTGAAAACTCCTCATAATCCCAATCTTTACAATTTTATGAGACTTTAGTTTAGTCAAATGAAATTTTCTGTTAAATAATATTTTTCCTGAATCCTCTTCCAAAAGCCTTGAAACAATATTAAACAAAGTAGTCTTACCACAACCATTCGGGCCAACCAATGAAGTAATACTATTCTTTTTCACATTGAACGAACAATTATTAAGTACAACTTTTCCTCCAAAAGCTTTTGAGAGATTTTTTACATGCAACATTTTACAATTCCACCTCCCCAAAAATACCTTTAGGTCTGAAATAAATAATAAATATCAAAATCAAGGAAAAAAATATCTGCCTTAAAGGACCAATCATGCTAGAAGGTAAATCCAAAAACCTCAAAACTTCTGGCAAAAGCAACAATAAAACTGTTCCAAAAACAGAACCTTTTAATGAACCCAAACCACCAACAATTACTATCGTCAAAATAAGGATTACTTCTACCAACAAAAATGAAGATGGATCAATAAATGTAATATAATGAGCATACAAACTACCTGCAAGACCTGTAAAAAATCCCACTATTGCCATAACCTGCATCTTGATTTTGAAAGTATTATATCCTAAAACAGATGAAGTTGTAACATCATCCCTGATTGAACCCAAAACCAAATTCAAAGGTGACTTCTGAATCAAATACACTAACATAATACTAACTAATGCAAATGCAAAAGTCAATATCAAATACTCAGGAAGTGTATCAAAAACAAACCCAAAAACTTCAGGTTTTGGAATACCTGGAAGACCAAGTGCACCCCTAGTTACATCTGTCCAATTCAAAAAAAATGACTGAACAACAAACAAAAATGCAAGAGTTCCAAGTACATAATAATCTCCTTTTAACCTTTGCATAAGATATGTCATTAAAAGTGCAGCAAGCATACCAAAAACTCCTGCCAAAACAAAAGCAGGCAAGAAAGATATCCCATTCAAAGTAAGAACTGCACTAGCATAAGCACCAATCCCATAAAATGCAATATTACCTAGACACAAAAGTCCAACATTTCCAATAGTTAAATTCTGCATCACAGCAATAATCATATATATGAAAACAAGTATTACAATATGCATAATATAATTCTCTAACATCTTCTATACCTCCCTCTCCTTCACTCCCCAAATTCCATTAGGTTTGAAAAGCAAAAACACAAACAAAATAATGTAAGTTAAAGCATACTTGAATTGTGACGGCAAAAACCAAACTCCTACATTCTCAACAAGACCAATTATATAACTCCCACCAATAGCCCCAGGAATAGACGTAAAACCTCCAACAATTGAACCGGTAAAACCTTTAATAATAAAATTCATACCCATATTAGGTTCCAAATTTTGTTCAAGACCTATTAAGATTCCACCCATTCCAGCAATAACTGAACCTACAAAAAATGACATCAATACAAGCTTGTCAACATTAATTCCCAAAACCTCAGCAAGTTCCTTGTTATCAGATACAGCCCTAATAGATTTACCTGTGTTAGTCCTATTCAAAAATATCCAAAGTCCAATAAATATCAAAACAGTTAGTACAACAATCAATATTTGAACCTCATTAATATAAACTCCAAAAATATCATAAATTTGCGAATCAAAATCATAAGATTCCATGCCCGCACCAAACAATATCTGAATCATATTTTCAAATATGAAAAGTATTGAGAAACTCGCAACAAGTATAACAATATTATTCGTTTTCCGTTTAATCAAAGGAGCATAAATTACTTTATACATTAAAACTCCAGAAAATCCAGTAAGAATCACTGTTAAAATAGATGCTAATACAAAATTCATATTCCAACTTCCAAAAAGCCAAAACAATAAATAACCACTAATTGCAATAGTAACTCCATGTGCAAGGTGTATAAACTTATTTACATTATAAATTAAACTAAGCCCAGATGCAATTAACGCATACAAAGACCCAATAATAATTCCATTCACTAATATTTGTATATAAGTCTCAATCATTTTCTATTTCTATTTCTTTTAAAAATTGAATCGCTGAATCCAATTTTTCAAAAGTATTAATATCTAATAAATCAGGTAATTTGTCGCCACATCCACGAATAATGAAATTCAATTTCTTTACATCTTCCAGTAACTCCAAATAATTAAAAAAAACATACTTTTGTTGGTTAAATGCTAACCAAATAACATATCTTAAATAATTAAATTCAGTAAAATCCCTATAAATTAATCTTTCACTATCATTATAATCTACACCAGTAATCGGATTAGTTTCATTGGAAGGGAGTTCAATTTTTTCTTCTAATCGTCCTTCCCTATTCAACATGTTCCTTCTTTCAATATCCTCTTTAGTTATTTGATATGCCATTTTCTATTTCCTCACCAATATTACTTTTAACTCCAAATTGCTCCCTCATACAATCCAAATAAATTCCATAAGGCCTACCTAATCCTCCTGCCATAAAAGTCAAAGGAATAGATGACCTAACCATCTCATCAAATTCAACGCCAGCTATAGTCATATTAATCCAATAAAATGGCAATTGAAAACCCATAAAAGCAAGTGTGTCTGCAGCATATTTTTTCAAACTTGAACTTTCTTCATCCACATTAAATTTCTTAAATACAAAATCTCTCCAAACTCCATATGGTCTGCCAGTCATAGTATTTACTAAAGCGCCCAAAGCTCTTGTCTTTATATGCTCATTAAAATCCATGCCTGCAATAAGCAATTCAACAGGCGCAGCAGTAACATAGCAAAATGTATTCATAATAAAAGCTTCAACTGAAAAATTGTACCATTCTGATTTTTTAACAACCTTAAATTTCTCTTTTCCAATCAAATCTTCCAATCTATTTTCAACAAAAGCCATATTCTCCACACCCATTTTAAACTAAAAAAGCAAAAAATTAATTTTGCTCAACCAACTTGCCATCCATAACTTTGTATGCATCAAAATCTGTACTCACATCCCCATTTGCATCAAAGCTCACTTCACCTTGATACTTTCCTTGCCAACCTTGAGTATTGTACAATTCATTCTTAATACAATCAGTGTCTTTGTCTCCACACTTATCAAGTACCTCTGAAATCAACAAAGCACCATCATAAATTGTAGCACAATACAAACCTAATTCACAACCAGTTTTAGCTTTTAAATCTTGAAAACTAGCAGTTGTATCATCAAAAGCTTGCTTAAACACAATCATCCCATTAGGAAGTTCATTAATAGTCTCTTCAAAAGCAAGTACTTCTGCACCATACAATTGAACATCTCCTAAGTTTCCTTCAACAATATGGTCAACATAAATAACACCAGTTGGAAAACTTTGCGGAATAATAAAAATTGCTTCAGCTCCTGAATTTTTAATTTTCAAAACTTCAGTTTTCAAATCCTTTTGATCAGAATGCACAACTTCATCTGCTACAACTTCAAGACCTGCACTTTCAACTTTAACTTTAAACGCATTTCTCAAATCTTGAGCATAATCAGTATTCTCTGACAAAATAGCTACTTTTTTCACACCACTACTAGCAACTTTCTCTCCAGCAACAATAGCTTGATAAGCATCTGAACCTACATTTCGGAAAATATAATCTCCAGCTTCACTCACCTTAGGACTAGTTGATGCCGGTGACATCATAATAACCTTGTTAGACTCTGCAAAAGGAGCAGCACCCAAAGTCTCACCTGAACAACCTGCACCAAGTATAACCTTAACACCTTTCAAATTAACCAAACTTTGAATAGCAGTCAAACCATCTTTTGGATTACACTTACCATCTTCGTAAACAATCTCAATCTTCTGATTTTTACCTTCTGCCTTCCATTTAGCATTAATATCTTTCACAGCAACTGCATGTACATCTACAACAGCTTCACCCATAAAAGCAGCATCTCCTGAAAGTGGCATAATAGAACCCACTTTAAACACTTTAGTTTCTTCTACTTTAGAAACTACTACATTATTACCAGATTGAACATTATTAGTTTGAACACCATTCGAACAACCTGCAATAAATAAACCTGCGATTACTAAAATCGTAATCAATAATTTTTTTATTTCTTTCATTTTTTTGTTTTTGAACCTGTTACTACTAAGCAAGGTAACAGTATAGTTATTAGAAGTAAATATAAATATTTAAAAAAAATTATTATATTGTATATATAGTATATACTATTTGATAATAATTAATTTTCAAGTTCTTTTTTTAACATAATTTCTCCATTTTCAACTTTTTTAATAACTAAAGGAATTTTAACATTGTGAGTCTCTAAATTAATATTGCCTAAAATAGA
>JBFHXM010000058.1:0-7114 GCA_041598975.1 Candidatus Woesearchaeota archaeon
ACTTCTTAGCTGCAATCTCCCTCATGCTTAGACTATTCTTCTCATCTGTGGACATCTCTGCAAAAGTCTTTTCATAACCTTTTGGCATGAATATCTTGTCCCATCCAAATCCGTTCTCGCCCCTAGGCTCTACAATTTCACCCTCAATAACCCCTTCAAAAAATTCAATCTCCTCGCCATCAGTATATCCAATAATCGTTTTCGCTAAGGCGCTCCTATCCTCAAAATGTTTAACTTGATTGTAAATACCACCAAGTCCCAAGCTTTTCATGTACCACTTAATTAAAGGGCCAGGAAAACCATTTAAGCAATTAATATAAAGTGATGTGTCCTCGCAGAAAAACTCGCCTTCTTTTTGCTTTATCGCCTCTTTAAGCTTTGCTTCAATTATCTTTTTAGCATCAAGCTCTTGTATCTCCACAAGGTCAATATCGAGTTTTTCACAATCTTCAATAATTTTCTTCATCTCGTTAAACTTACCTGAATTTCCAGTAATAAAATATAGTGTCATAATAATTAAATTCCTAAAATAAATAAAAACCTATTCATTCCTCAAATTTTATAAATAATATTAACTTCACAATTCTATGTTAAGAAAAGTAGATAGGATAATTCTTGTAGGAACTTCTCATGTGGGCGTGGACGACACAAAAAAAATCGAAGACCTAATTCAGCACTACATGCCTGAAGTTGTTGGGATAGAACTTGATGCGAAAAGGTTCAAATCACTCATGAAACAAGATCAGAAACAACAAAATCCTTCTTACAAGCAAACTCTTGCCATGATGAAAGAATATGGGACATTCGGTTTCCTTTTTGCCCAGATTGCAGGTTTCGTTCAGAAAAAGATAGGAAAAAAGATGGATATCAAACCAGGAATAGACATGAAAACGGCATACTTAAAAGCTAGAGAACTTAAAATTCCCGTCTCGCTTATCGACCAAGACATAAAGCAGACTCTCAAAAAACTTTCAAGTTTATCCTTTCTAAAAAAAATATCACTATTCTCTGGTCTTTTCTTTAAAAGTTTCAAAAAAGAGTACCGGGAACTTTTAAATTTTGATATAAAAAAAGTGCCTTCTGAAAAACTAATAATTAAGATGATAGGCGTGCTTAAAAAGGAATCGCCTTACCTTTACGACATATTGATACATCAAAGAAACATTTACATGTCTAAAAGACTATTAAAATTAAGGGAAAGGCACACTGGATACATACTTGCAGTTGTGGGCGCGGGTCATGTGGATGGAATGGCGAAATACCTCTCAAAAGAGTTGTCCGGAGAAGGTTCTGAAACGCACACAATATCATACTCATTCAATGCTGATGTCGAGCATCATACGAATTTACTCTAATCATATATTGTAAATATGGTCATCTTTCAAGTATGCTTTTCCATACTTCAACTTCAACTCTGAATTTGAGAACATCTCATACAAAACTTCTCCTTTGCTCACCTTCTCACCAACTTTTTTGTGCAGGTAAAGCCCCGCAGCCTTGTCATTTGGCGCGCCAAGGATGAACGCCAGCTTTGAAATCTTCTTGTTGTTTATCTCTCTGATTTTTCCTGTCTTTTTTGCAGTAACGCTATATTTATATTTTGCTTCCTGAATTAGTCTTTTCTTCCCTTGGAACTTCCTGATTTGCTCAAACTTCTCATAAGCCATTCCGCTCTCAAGTACATGCTTTGCCAAGTCATACCCTTTTCCTCTTCCAGTTTTTCCTGCCATTTCAAGAATATGTCCTGCCATTCTCACGCTTTTCTCTTTCAAATCAACAGGCATTCCAATTTCATTTTTCAGTACCATTAAAACATCTTTTGCTTCAAGTAGCGGCCCTATCCCATTTCCAATAGGTTGCTCCCCATTTGTTATTATCACACGAATATTCATGCCCACTGCTTTTCCTATTTTTTCAAACTTCCGTCTAAGCTGGTTTGCATGAGAGTGTGAATTGACCTTTGCTGTCTTCCCTATCGGTATGTCAATGAGAACATCTGTTGCCCCAGCACTCTTCTTCTTTGAAAGTATAGATGCAATCATTTGTCCTTGGGAGTCTATTTCAAGTGGATGCTCAACATGGATAATCAAATCATCAGCAGGGCTTAAATCAAGACCTCCTCCCCAAACTATGCAGCCATTAAGCTCGTTAACTTCCTTGTACATTCTGGGAATCTCCAAATCAACTCTTGCAAGCACTTCCATGGTATCAGCAGTCCCGGCAGGAGATGTGATTGACCTTGAGGAACTTTTCGGAATCTTCACTCCGCAAGCGGCAACTATTGGCACAACAATCATCGAAGTTCTGTTTCCAGGAATACCTCCTATGCAATGCTTGTCTGCGATAACATCTCCCTTCTCACACTTGAACTCAAGCCTTTGACCGACATTAACCATGGCATTTGTAAGGCCGACTGTTTCAGAATCATTAAGCGGATTGATTGTGCAGCTTATTACAAAAAATGTCGTTTCAATATCAGAATACCTGTTTTCAACAATATCAACCATAATGTCCAGAAACTGCTTCTCAGACAATCTCTTCCCCTTTGACTTTTCCTTTACATGCTCCAAAGAAGAAGGCCTTTTCGCAGGCACAATATCTACTTTCTCATTCTCAATAAGGCCCAGTTTGTCAAAAGCTTTCTCAAAAATTCCTATTTCATTGTTCTTGAACCTGCACTTAATTCTTTTTTTATCAAACGTGTTTGTTTTAACATCAACATCATCAATCTCTAAAACGCAAAGAATACTCCTGTTGTTTTTCTTGTTGATAATCTTGATTCTATCTCTGGCATGAAGCGACAATTCCTTTGCTTTCTGTCTCATCAAAATCGCAACATACTCATTTGCAGCATCTATCTCAATTCTTTTTGCCTTGAACATAATATAAATTTAACATTTGCATTTAAGAAAATTAGTATTTATTTCCAAGTTAGAAAAACAGAAATTTTTATAAACTTCGATTATGAATTCTATTTTATGACTAGTAATGTAATTCCTTTTAGGTCAGACTTCAACCCAAGTTTTAATTCTGTTCCTGTCTCAAATAAGACTGAAGATAATATTACTTTTGAAAAAAAATTGTCTCCTCAAGTAGTTTCTGCGTTAAACTTTATTAGTGCTTACCAAGGTGATACAATAGGTCTTGGCAGGGGATATCCTTTATCTTATCGTTTAGGACATGCAATTATAATGTACTCAGCATTAATTGGAACTGATTTTGATAAAAGAAAAAGTTTTTGGTGGAAAAATAATGATTATAATGATTTTTTTGAAATAGGCATGAATATTTTTGCTGTGAATTTTCTAAGGGGAGTAAATGCAAAACTTGGAGAAAAAGAGGGCAATTTACAAACTCTTGTCAATTTAGACTTAATCTTAGATAATTATATTGACTTTTTTCTTTATTGTTATAATCACAACCTAATTATAACTGGCATTTTAGATAAAGATTCAGCATTAAGAAACAGCATGCAAAGACAAGATGAGAAATTAACTGAGATTTTAAGAAAATCCAAATTCAAAAGTATTAATGCCATAAACCCTGCTTCTCACATTACTACTTGGGACATTGAAACAGAATAATAAATCAAAAATCGCTGACTCATGCTATCTCCACCCTAAAGGATAGAGTATTACGCACGATCCTGACTCACGATTTTTGGTCATTTCTTAGAATATTCATTTCATCCCCACCTTAAAAGGCGAGGTATTCGAAGAAATAAAACTTTTTAAACCCTTAGCAAATTCTTATACTTATGTGGGGGTCGCGAAGTGGTCAAACGCGCACCCTTGAGGGGGGTGTCCTACTAGGTTCTAGGGTTCGAATCCCTACCCTCACATTATCATACAAATTATTATTCTGGGTTCGAGTTCGAATCTCTTGTGAGTGTAGCGAACAAGACACCGAACGAACAAAGTGAGTGACTATGCCTACCCTCACATTATTTGATTTTTGATTTATTTTTTATATGGGTTGAGCATTTATGCGAGACCATGACATAAAGCGTTGCTGTGGCATCGCGATTGTGTCTACCCTCACATTATCATAGATATAACTCCCACATTTATTTTTGATTCTAATAAACAGACACATAAAATATTTAAAGAAAATAAAGTAAAAATATCTATGAGCCAAAAAGTAGTGCCCTTGTTTTCAGGAAAATTAGAAAAAAGCATAAGTACTTTTGATAGATTTAAACCCCATGAGAAAGTTACATTCATAATGTCTGAAGATATAATCTCTGCAATGAATTTTATAAGGATGTATCAAGGGAGCAAGAAAGAAGATTTGGTACAAGAGCACATAATAGTATCTCTGAGGCATTGGAGGTAAGCGAGAGATTAATTGCATTTAGGGAATTTCGTGATACTGGTTTTAATTGGTTTTCTTTAAATACAGACGAATCCAAATACTATGCACAACTTGAATATGATTTGTTAGAAGATGCAGCAGACACTTTAAATTTAATTAATTTTGAATTTAAAGATGAGAATTACACTGCAAATGATTTGTTCACATTGGCAATGTTCAATTATATCCAGACATTTACAAATTTTTTATGTGGCAAACTTATTGTAGGCATTAATTATAGGTCATTTCCTGAAGTACAAAAAGAAGCAATGAAATCTAACAATCAACATTTATTACAAGATTTAATGGTACTAAGAAAACTATCTAATCTTAGAATAGAATTTCAACCAATAGGAAAAAAATTTGATAATTGGGGAATACACATTTATCAGCAATCATACTAAGCGGCAACATAATCAGACTCTGAGTTTTGCTGTGCAACTGCAGCTTCTGTTTGTGCTTTCTCAGTAATCATTGTCTCCAAAGAATCAATATCTGTTTTCAATGTGTTCAATCTTGTTTTGTACTGAGTGACATTGTATCTTAAAACTTCTATGTCACTTTTCATGCTATTGACAAAATACTCAATATTGTTAATTTTAGTCTCAATTTCATCATATGTATTTTCTAAGTTAAGATAATCTATTTGCAAGCCATCAAACTTGTTGCTTAAAGTATTGAATTCTTGATCGAGTTGCTGTGCATTCATGTTATCGTAACTGCTAGAACTTGAAGAGGAAGGTCCGCCACTTGAACTCTTACTTTCTCCGTCATCATTTTCCTTCGCCTCTGCTGCCTCTAACTTCTCCTTCCAGTTAGGGTCCTTCACGCTTACCTTGAACCTGTCCTCTTTTCGGAACTGGCTGTTAACCTTGAAAGACAAATCATGCACAGTTATAGTCAGAGGCAAATCTCCGCTAACTGATTCTTCCTCAATTAGAATAAGGCTTCTTACAAACTTGTTTTTCTCTTGTGTCTCTTCAAAATCATCTGTGTTTCCTTCTCCAAGTTGGAATATTCCTGGGATGTTCATCTGTCCGATAGTTTGTATCTTGGTAAGCTTTCCAAAGGAGTTTTGGGTGTTCTCCTTTATCAGAAGAGGAATCTCAAATTCCTGAGCTTCATCATCACCATAAATCAACGGCATTATGTTTTCAATATAACTTGCTTCCATATCAATAGCATCATTGCTTTTTATAATCTCAAAAACAACTCCTGAATTTCTATAATAATTAAGGAAATCTGGATTTGAATAAAGCGAATTTTCAGAAGACTCGATGCCAAACTCCTCAAAATATTTTGGTTGTGAAACAATAGGTATCTTCATGTTGATTGTAGTTTCAACTTCAAGCTCAAGTTCAGGTATGATTGTAATTTCTTCAATCTCTTTTTTATTCAAATATGTAAACCCACTCATATCACATTTAACTTTGGAAAAAGTGATTGCTTCTCTGTGCGTGTTTTGGATTACATAATCAAGCCCGGTTTCTTCATAAAACATGTTTTCCTCTGCTTTCTTTGTGTGATAGCATCTGATTCCCGTAATTTTCATCTCTCCACTGCTTGCAATGTCATAATAAAGCGTGACAGGTTTCTCCTGTATCTTGCTAAGCTCCTTTGGAACAAGCGGCACATTTTTGAATCTGATTTCGTAATATGTAGCCTCAGCCTCCTCTGCTTCCTTTTTGTTTTGCATTTCTTGAACGCATGCTGCATTGGTAACACATTTCATATACTCTATCCAGCTCATGCTATTCTCTTTTGCATCAGTAAGTGTGTTCTGTGCTGCCTCAGCAGTATTATATGTTCCGCCCCCAGTTATAACTACAACTAAAACAATACCTCCTATGAAAAGACCATTAGCACTCCAAAGCCATTTGGCAGTTCCATTTTGAAAATCAACATTTGCATAAGGGAATGCATAAATCAAAGCAGTAATGACAAGACCTGTAGTTAACAAAAATGCAATCCTAACTGCAGAAATCGGGTCAAGAAATGTCATGTAGCCCATAAGCATAAGAACAGCTTCGTAAAGCATTGGTATTGCCATAGGTCCAAGTATGACTAATTGATAAAGCAAGAAAAGGAAAATAGGCGTTTTAACTATCCCATACAAGAGCGAACTTGCAACCTTGATGCTACTATGCTTAACAGTTTGAGCAGCATCTTTAACTCTCTTCGTATTAACTTCTGCAAGCTTCTTGATAGTCCCACGAATCTGTTTGTCTTTGGTGGTGTTTGAAACAATTTTTTTCAAATTGCTAATAATTTTATTCTCCTTCTTTTCCATTCCTCCAAGTTCATCAGCAATATGTGTATCCTCTGCCATTTTACTCACTCAAAACCTCTCCCATTTTATCCCTGTCAAAATGATAACTCCCAATTTCATTTAGAAGACTAATTATCTCTTTCCTCTTTCGCCTTTTCTCAAAAAATCCTTTGCTCTCAAAACTTTCGCTATCGTAATACTCTCCAACCTTTAAAGCAAAATACTTTCGCAGATAATTTCTAAGCATGTTCTTGAAATCTTCAAAATCTTGCGTATCTCTAATTTTAAAAAGCTCTTCAATAATATCAAACCTATTTAAAACGTAGAAATTAATTATTTGCTCCACAATCTCTTCATTCTTAGAAGTAGGAACTTTATTATTCTTATTATACTCTTCTAACCATTTTTTATAATATTCTTTTAATATCTCAAAATCATTATCAGAATTAACTTTCTTCTCTTCTTCTTTATGCTCCACTATGTTTTCACACT
>JBFHXM010000059.1:0-7067 GCA_041598975.1 Candidatus Woesearchaeota archaeon
AATTAATTATTTTTATTTTTTATTCTAGATACATAAAAATACTAAGATATTTTAGGAAATTTTTTAAAAGATATATTATTAGATTAATTATGAATATAAAAGCAATTTTATTTGATGCAGATGGTGTTTTAATAACCTCTGATTCTTTTAGTACACATTATGAAAAAAAATTTGGTTTGCCAGAAGGGACTATGCTTCCTTTCTTCAAAAATGAATTTCAAGAATGTGTGATTGGAAATGCAGATTTAAAAAAAGTTGTTAAACCTTATCTCATTGAATGGAATTGGAAAGGAACTACTGATGAATTTGTTCAATATTGGTTGGAAACAAGCTCTGATGTTGATGGCAATTTAATTCAAACTATTACTAACTTAAGACAAAAAGGGATTAGCTGTTATCTTGCAACCAATCAGGAAAAATTTCGAACCAAATATTTGAGGAATAATATGGGTTTTGAGGAAATATTTGACGGGATATTCTCCTCTTCAGAAATCGGATTTAAAAAACCTGAAGAACAATTTTACAGGCATATTTGTGATGAGATTTTCGTAAGGCAAGGAATTTTTCCACATAAAATATTATTTATTGATGATCAGGAGAAATATTTGCATAATGCAAAAGAATTAGGAATTAATACTCATTTGTATAAAAATTTTGAAGATTTAACTTTTTTACTCGACAAACACTCATTAAATTAATTTTTATTTTTAAAACAAATCAAACATAGAATAATTTATCTTCCTTCAACATTTAATTAATATTTAGAACAACATAAAAAGGAAGATCACTATCCTTTTTCCGTTGAATAACAGTACTGAGGATAGCTAACCAGGCTTAACTTCTGTGTTCGAAATGGGAACAGGTGTAACCCTAGGCTATATGAACCTTCTATATATAGTGAATGAAAATCCCTTTATAAAGCTTACTAATTTCTATTGTTACTCCTGAAAAAAATTAACAATCTATAAATACAAAATTAGTTTTAATTTATATATGGCTAAAATATGTCTCTACTTCAACATTCACAAACCTTTTCTTCTAAAACAATACAAAGTTTTCGATGTAGGACATATTGACGAATACTTTGATGAGCATAAAAGCAAGGAAACAATAACAAATTTTGCTGGCCAATACTCACAAACCAATCAAATTTTAAAAGATTTATTTCAAAAACACTCAGATAAATTCAAAGTCGCATTCTCAATCTCTGGAACAACTCTTGAACTTATGGAAAAATACTCTCCTGAAACTTTAAAAGAATTCCAAAATTTTTCCCAAAGCGATGCGGAATATCTTGCAGAAACATATTACCATTCTCTAAGTTTCTTATATTCAAAAAAAGAGTTTCAAGAACAAATAAAACTCCATATTGAAGCAATTAAAAAATACTTCAACCAAACTCCGCAAACTTTTAGAAACACGCATCTCATCTATTCTGATGAAATTGCTGAATTCGTAAAGGACTTGGAAATGAAAAACATTCTTTTGGAAACAAACAGCCAATCACTTAACTTCAAAAACACAAACTCAATTTATTCTTCAGGAGAATCAAATTTAAATCTCTTCATAAAAAATAATGAACTCTCCGAAGAAGTAACTAAAGCAATTCAAGCAAAAGATAAAGAAAAAATCTCCAGTTTCATATCAAAAATAAGCACTTCAGAAGACGAAATAATCAATCTATACCTAAACTATGACATACTCGAAAACCAACTAGCTTTAAGCAATTTCAAGTTAATTGTTGAGGAATTAATGAAAACAAGCGAATTTATTTTACCAAAAGAATCAAAATTGTATGCAAAAGAGGATATTTCAATCCCACTTGACATGGACCATTTGACAAACACTCCTCAGGACTTGAACCTTTGGATGGGTAATAAGATGCAAAAAAGTATTTGCATGAAAATATATGAAATGGAAAGCGAAGTAAAGAAAATCGGCGGCAAAACACTTGACAGTTGGAGAAAGTTCACAACCTCTGACAATTTTTATTTTTTGAAAACGAACAAAACAAGCCACCCTTCATTAACTGACAAACTGCTTCACATATACGAGGGTCCTTACGACACATACACCTACTTCATTAACGCGCTACAAGACTTTTTAGCAAGGGTTGGCGAGCAAATAAAAACAATCTCTTCTACATCAGAACCGCTAATAGTTGAGAATAAAATTAATGATGACAATTAAGAAAAGTTACTTGGATTTCAAAAACAAGCCTGCTAGGATTCAAAACAATGCAAAACACAAGAAAAGCATATTCAACATATACACAAAACCTCATTACTATTACGGCAGATTGATAATATTCTTTTTACTAATCTCACTTATATTGTCATTCTCGTTGATGTTCTTTCAGAAAAACACAGTTGAATTATTCATACTAAAATATTTTATAATACTTTTCCTAATACTAACTATGTCAGTTTTCATTGAATTCTTTTACAAAAGCGAGTATATATCTCCTTATGAAATAACTTTGCTTGAGAATTTCTTTAGAAAATTCCTGCTTGACGCATATAGCAATTCAAAAGATTTGGAAAGCGACTTCTTCAACAAATATGATTTGAAAACAAAAAGAAAATTCAAAGAACTATTCAACACGAAAAATCATTATTTTCTTAGCTCAATAAGAAAAGACGGCCAGATTTATGAAATAACATTCATTAACAAAACAAAAATGTTTGAATTCTTCTTATTAAGCTTTCTAAGGTTTTTCATAAAAGACAGCATTCACAGAATTTTTGTAAGGAAAATAAACAACCATTACAAGATAGTCCGGTTTGAATAATAAAAACTAACAACACCAAACATCAACAAACATCAATAAACATCAATAAACATTAACTAATACATTTATAAAACCTGCCAAGTTAGAAAATGTATGCAAGAATATTTGATAATTCTTAAGGGGAATAATAAGGATTTGGGAATCTTTGAATTTGAAACATTGTGGGAAACATACACAAACGAGAAAATCAAACTAAAAAACATAAAAAATATACTATATAGATTCAAAACAAAAAACAAACTAAGCCCTTCCTCAGACATGTTAAAAAGACTAACATACACAAACTTCATTTCAGAAACACTTATTAAATCAGACACGCTCGAAAACCTTTACAAACAAATTCCAGAAAAAATAAAAAAATATAATAACAAAACATTTCGAGTAAGAATAAAAAAATCCCGAATAAAATACAAAATAGATTTTATAACAGAAAAAGAGCTTGCAAAACCTATCTGGGACAACTTCCAAAACCCTAAAGTAAGCATAGACAACTACGAAATCGAATACAATTACATATTTGTAGAGAATAAAGAAGAGATATACTTTGCAAAGAAGATTTACGAAAACGACAAAGATTACCTAAGACGGATGCCAAAGCTAAGGCCGATCAAGATGCCATACACATTAAAATCAGACATGGCAAGAATCGCAATAAACTTTCTTAATCTAAAAAAAGGTATTGTCCTTGACCCTTTTTGCGGGATAGGGGGCATACTAATCGAGGCAAAAGATATGGGATTTGAAATTATAGGTAACGACATATCATGGAACGACCTGAAGTACTTCAAAACAAACTTCGAACACTACTTCCCAAAATCCCCGTACCTACGAACACTTGCAGACTCAAAAACACAATTCCTAAAAGAGAACACTGTAGATGGCATTGTGACAGACATCCCCTATGGTAAATCCTCCAGAAAATTCGGAAAAGAACTATACGAACAATTTCTAATCTCAGCAAAAAAATACTTGAAACCAAACAAAAGAATGGTTATCATCTATGCAAACTTTGTAGAATTCAAACAACTTGCCAAAAAACACTTCACCGAAGTAAAAGAGATAGAGGAATACATCAATAAGAGCATGACAAGGCACATTTTAGTCCTTGAAAACAAGAAGTAATTTTAATTTACATAATGAGTAATAGTGTTTTTTGGCGTATAAGATACTTCTACATCTATTTCTACTGTTACGACATTATTTTTAGTTGCAATTATAACAGCAATAATATCATTTCCTTTTTGATCTTGGCTACCATATCTTATACCTTTTATTGATATAGGTTCAATGTTTTGTAATCGCAAATATTCAAACAATGGTTTTTTAATCTTTTCAAGTCTTTTTGTTTCAATATCAAATATTGTTCCTGTTTTACATTCTGATCCAACATTAATAAAACTCATTCTACTATTTTTTGTAAGTACCATAATATTAATTAATTTTTTATCTTTATATATTTTTCGTACACAATAATCTTTATAAACAAATAAATACAAAAAAAAGTATGGAAAAAAAGAACCCTCTGTCTATTCTAACGCAAAAAGACGTATTAATTCTTAAAAAACTGCTCGAAGACGGGAGAAAAAGTTCTGCAAGCATCTCCAAAGAGATAGACCTGGGCAGGGAAATTGTCAATTACAGGATTAAAAGATTGATAAAAAAAAACTTAATAATAAAATTCGTGCCGAAAATCAATGAAAAATGCCTTAATTACAAAGAATATGTAATTTTTTTAAAGTTAAACCTTGAAGACAAAATTTCAAAAGAAAAGTTCATTAAAGAGCAGATTGGAAACAAATATTTAATTTGGATGATTAAGTCTGAATCTGGTTGGGATTTAATAGTAAGATTGTACGCACAAAGCATAGATGAATTCAAGGAAAAACTCAATGAAATTTTAGAAAAATATTCTAATGTTCTTGCAAGATACTACACGATAATCAGCAGTGACGAAATCAAAGAAACAGAAAAGGAAATTCTTTCAAAAGCGATATTCAAAGAAGATGTAAAAAACGCAGATTTTTCCATAATCAAGGACCAAGAGATGATGCAAATTGACAGTAAAGACAGAGAAATAATCTCACTTCTTGAAGAGGATGCAAGGATACTCTACAAAGACATTGCAAAAAAACTTGATGTTTCATCAGATACAGTAAAATACAGAATAGACAAAATGAAAGAGCAAGGCGTTATAGAAAATTTCCTGCCAGTTATAAACTACAACAAATTAGGACTCATATACTATGCTGGAATAATCAAATTTTCATACCTTAACAAGGAATCTGAAGAAGAGATTACTGAAAAAATAAACTCTAGCCCTTGCATAATAAAAGCTATTAAAAACTTAAATTCAGAAGAATTCTTCTTAACTTTGGTATTTAATGATGAAAAGGAAATATCCGATTTTGAAAAATCATTTGCATCAAAATTCAAGGACAAAATTGAAAGCCTAGAACTATTCAAAATAGATTAGAATATAATATAAAACTTACTCCAAAAAATATCTTATCACAACATAAATTACATAAAATAACAAATAAATTATTATTGAGTAAATTTCTTCTTTTAAAACAAAATTATGAAATGAATTCTTTATAATCATTATGAAAATTAGAATTATGAACATTGCAATGAACTCCATTCTGTAATTTAAAAACAATATCAAAGATACTGAGAAAAGAAGGATATCTACAAACCTGGTAAAGTCCTTGTTTTTTGCGTACTCAGACATTATTTCAAATCCAAATATTGTAATAAGTACAAATTCAAGAAGAAGATTCTTGTAAAATAGAAGAAACAACATTATAAAATAAACAATTTTCAAAAGCTGAGAATATAATAATGCAGTTTTTTGTATCTCTTCATGTTCCTCTTTTGTTGACTTTCCTAAAAGAAAACCTACATAAGTTAAGACAAATGAAAAGAAATATATGAAAAAAGACATTTTTTATTATATTAAAATCTGCCTTTATTAATTTTGAGCTTCTAACTGGGCATCAATTATACTTTTGAATGTAGTGTAGTCCTGTGCACCTGAAATGAAAGTTTTTCCGATAAAGAATGCTGGAGTTCCACTAACACCTAAAGACTGTCCAAGGCTAATCTCTTCTGTTATTTGTGAATCGTACTTCTTGGAATCTAAACATTCACTAAACTGTGTTTCATCAAGACCCAAATCCTTAGCATATTGTTTGTACTGTGCTGCTCTGTCAGATTCTGCAGTCCATGTTGCCCTGTCTTCCCAAAGCTTGCTAGAGTATTCCTTAAATGAATCTTGCTCGTTTGCACACAAAGCTGCGTTGTGGGTTTCTCTTGCCTTAGGGTGCAAGGACGGAATTGGGAAGTTGTAGAAAACAATCTTAACTTTTCCTGTCTCTACATAGTTTTTGTAAACTTCAGGCAGAGGTGCAGTGTAGTTAGGATCTCTTGCTTTAAATGATTCTACAAGTTCTGGATTTCCTTCTGCAATAGCACAGTAAGGGCATTCGTAATCAGTAAACTCAATTAGTGTAACTGGCGCGTTTTCATCACCGATAACAATTGCGTTCTCTGTAATTGTAGGCTCTTCAATCATAACCTTTCCTTGAACAAACTGAGGGTTCAACATGTAATAAGTTGTTCCTGAAATAATCTTTGTCAGGAAAGCACCTTTAAGTTCTGTATCCCAATCAGCTCTCTCGTCAATGTTCTTGCTGAAAAGGTAAACTGGAACTTGCTTAGCATTCAAAGTAGATAGGATGTCGCTTCCTTCTTGTGTATCATATGATACTTTCTGAACAACAAGGTTTGAAATTAGGTTCTCCTTGATTTGTGTTGCGAACAAATCCACTTGGCAACTTACACAGCTAGGATCTTCAATTACAAGCAATGTAATACTATCGCCCATTGTCTGGTTCTCATTACCTGTAGTGTTTGTATTGTTAGCAGGATTGTTGTCCTGATTGTTGAAATACATGTAACCAATTCCAGCAACTAGGAAAAGTATCAAAAGAGCAAGTGCAATGGATATTACAACCCAGGGATTGCTTGGTGATTCTTTAACATTACTAGAAACATGTTTTGCTTGAACTTTTTTATCTGCCTCAGGTTTTTTATTAGCTTGTGCTTTCTTAACCGGGGCTTTTTTAGTAGCTTCTGCTTTTTTAGTAGTTGCAGCTTTAGTATTACTTTTAGTAGTTTTCTTAGCTTGACTACTTTTTGCATTTGTTGACTTTTTTTTAGCTTTAGCCATAATAAGAGCACACCTAACTTATTTATAAATTTTATCTAAAATTCA
>JBFHXM010000060.1:0-6988 GCA_041598975.1 Candidatus Woesearchaeota archaeon
GGGAATGCATCTGAACCATATAAAGATGAATATTATGAGGCTTTGATTGTTCATGAATTAGTACATTTGTTTGTAAATTATTATACAAAAAATAATTATGAACCACAATGGTTTAATGAAGGAATTGCATTGTATTTAGCTGGGCAGAATAAATTTAGATCTAAACCTGAAGAATTTAAAACTTTTTTAGATTGTTTTGAAAATAATAAACCAAATTCTAAAGTTTATGCAGAATCTGGATTTGCAGTTCAGTTTTTAGTCGAAAAATATGGAAAGAAACAATTTATTGAATTATTAAAACAACTTCCCAAGGTTCAATCTAAAAAAGATTTTGAAAAAATATTTAAGAAAATTTATGGATTTGAGGCAACTTATATTAATTTTAATAATTTTTTAAAATAATTTTCCAAAGAATATTTTTTGAAATTATTTTAATACTTTTTCCATTTCATTCTCATTATCTACAATTTTTCCCTTTAGAACATAACCTTTTTTTAAGTATAATTTTTCAGCTTTTTTATTTTTTAATTCAACATATAATCTTACTTTCTCATAATTTCTCTTTTTTGCACATAATTCCAACCTATTCAACAAAATACTTCCGATTCCTTTTGAACGAAAATTCTTATCAACTGACATATCTTCAATAACAGGAATTTTTTTCCACCAAATTGTACCATGTCCTACTGGATTTTCTTTGCTCCACACAATAAGAAAAGTAGAATCTCCATTTTTCATGGAGTTATATCTATTCAAAAAAGGTTCGTAAACTTTCCAATGTTCTTTAAGAATTAGTAAATCTTTTTTTCTTAATTTCTTAATTTCAATGTCCATATTCAAATTTATTTCCCGAGGAAGTACACAAATATCCCTAGCACCGCAAGGAAGAGTGCGGCGGAAACCATGTCCTCGTCCAAGTCTCCAAACATCCTGTTCCAGAAGCTTTCTGCATCTTCGTTTGTGATATCATCAACACCTGTGTTAAAGTTTGTATCTATTGCATAATTATCTTCTGGCGGATTGTTTATATCAAAAGTGTTGTTCACAGCAAAGAAGCTTTTCAAAAGTATGATTGCAAACAGACCTATGAACACAAAAAATATTGTTTTGCTGTTGTTTGTGGCGGCGTCTGATATGTTTTTGAAGTCTACGCCCAGAAACATCAATAATATCAATAATAAAAATATCACAAAAATCAAAATTACAAACCAGTTTATCGCATAACTGATTGCGTAAGTTACAACTCCGGACAAAGACACTATAAGTGCAGACATTAATGCAATAAGTGAGTTTACGGAGTTGCTTTCTCCAAAAATTTGTATCTTTTTCAATATTGCAAACACTATTGCATAAATCAATATCGCTGCAAATAAAAATTTCATGTTTTCCAAAAAAGCTAAATTGAATACTTCTCCCATACTTAAATATTCAATATAAATGTTTATAAATTTATCCCTCTATATTTTAACTAATATAATAAATAAAATGAGATTTCTGTCGAACAAAGAGAAGAAAGAGTTAGTGGAAAAGTTGCCAGAGGGTTTTGAAATAACAAAAAAAGACAAACTCACTGAGAAAAACAGCATTATTTTCAAAAACGATGTTCCGTTTCTAATTATTCTTGAGAGAAAGTTTTTACCCCATTTAAAGTCTGTTAACGAAGAATTTTACAAATCTGTTTATGTTGACAAGGGTGCAATCCCTTTTGTTATCAAAGGGGCAGATGTTATGAGACCAGGAATCCAAAAAATAGATGACGGAATTGAGAAAAACGAAATTATCTTAATTAAGGATGAGAATTACAATAAGGTTTTAGCAATAGGTTTTAGCACGCTTTCTAGCGAAGAGTTAAAGAATCAAGAAAAAGGAAAAAGTGTTATTATCTATCATTATGTTGGTGATAAATATTATTAAATCATATTGAAAAAGGAAGAAATAGAATTATTCTTCGTCCATATTTTCGTAATATTCGTTGAGTTTGTTTTCGTATTCTTCTTGCGATATAATTTTTTTTTCAATCAATAGCTCAATTAACGCATCCAACTTGTCGTGAGCCTCGTATATCAAATCTAACTGAGTTACGTCTTCGTAGTCTTCTTCTATTTCAATTTTAGCCATAGTAGTATATGAATAGTGGATTTTATAAAAGTTTTGGAGATGCGATGAATAAAAAGATTTATAAAATTAAAATATACCTAAGTATTATGACTTTTGAGAAAATACCAATTACTAGTGAGAAAACATATTCTTTTGAGGGGTATTTTGATATTAAAGCAACCTATAAGACAATGAAGGATTTTGTGGAAAATTCCTTGCATTACTGGGATGTTACTGAGAAAGATTTTGGTGAGAAGAACCTCGGGAGTAATAAAGAGATAGATACAACCGTTGAAGCTGAAAAAATCTACAACGACTATTTCAAGATAATTCTCAAATACAATATAAAGATGTCTGGAAAAGAGATTGAGGGAGAGTTAGATGGGAAAAAAATGAAAATCACAAAAGGTTCTGCCAAACTGACTGTTAATTGTTACATACAACCTGACTGGGGAGGGGGAAGAGAAGCTGGACCTCTTAAGAAGTTTCTTGGACAAGTTTATGACAAATTTGTTGGCAATGATGAGATGGGAAAATGTGCCGGTGCAGCAGGAGAAGATATTGCGAAAATAATTTCCAAGTTCAAACATCACATGTATTCAACAGTCAAGGAGGTTTAAAATGGTCCAAATTAAAAATAAAAAAGCAAACGCAGTAGGAATTGCAATCATAGCAATGGCAGCATTATTACTTTTAGGAGGAATTTTCATGGATGACACTAGTACAAATTCCAAAAGCAAATATTTAGATAAGAAAGAAGAGGGCGACAAGAAATATCCGGAAGAGACCTACCTTTTCTACTTGAACAGCACGGATATAGGGAGGCAGAAAAAAGTTACAACGTCTTTTCCAAATATTGAACTTGGGGCAAAAATCGAACATAACATAGTGCATCTAGAGAATAATTTCAAACTGAAAGCAAACCCCTTTGCAAACAATGTTTATTCTTTCAATGCCAATTTTGATAGGCCACAAGAAGTTGAAGGTTTTTACTTGTATTTTGATTTAGACAGATATTCTGGTGAGCAAGACATCATGATAAAGGTTAATGATAAAATGGTTTATTTGAACCAAGCAAGACCTAGTGAAATTCCTTTGATTATAAATGGGAATCTTGGAAATGCTTCGACTTTAAAAATTAGCTTTGAAGCAGTAAAACCTAGGTGGTACAGCATTTTCAACTGGAATAGTTTTGAAGTTAAAAATCTTAAAGTTGTAGAGATTAGAAGAAACAAAAACAATGATGTGAGAGAGTATAATTTTGATGTGAACAAAGACACTCTTGAAAGAATTGAATTGAACCTAGTAATTGATTGCGGAGAAACACCAGATAGTTCTTATCCAATCAAAGTTAATGTTAATGGGTACACACTAGCAGACTTTAACCCGGATTGCAAATCATATGTTAACAAGATAACAAAAGAGATACCTATTCACATACTAAATAGCAAGAATAATAAGATTACTATGAAAACTGAAGGATATTATAATCTTGCATATGGGTTCAATCATATTTACTTCAATGACCAGGACACTTACAAGTTTACGATTGGAAGTTTTAATGATATTATCGATATTGTGATGTATGGTGATTTTGACAAAGACGTGATTGATGTTAAAATTAACAAACATTTGATTAGTTTAGAAAGAGATGAGATTGTTTCAATTATCCCGTATATCAGGTATGGGACTAATGAAATTGAGTTCTTGACAAAGCCTGTTGAATTAGAGGAGTTTGTTATTGAGAAAAACGAATTCCTTTATTAAATTTCAACCTATCTTTTTATAAATCCTAGTTAATTTCATTTTATTATGGAAAAGATATTATTTAAGGATATTTCTAGAAAACATATTGGAAAATCTTTTGAGATGAGAGGAAGAATCGAAATTGTTAAGCAAACTTCTGGGCCAACATTAATGGTTTTTAATGATGGTACTGCTAATTTCACGTTCAAAGCTTTTGTAAAGCCAGGAGTTAGGGCATATCCTGAGGCAGACATAGGAGATTTTGTAAGGGTCCAAGCAAGGATTAATGAGAGAAACGAAGATATCGAAGGAGAGATTAAGTTTTTGAAAAAGCTTGATGATAGAGAAAAAGAAGAGTTTGAAAAAGAGATAAAAAGTTTGCAGGAAGAGAAATTTAGTCCAACTAACACTGAATTTACAATCAAATCAGATATGCTCGAATCACAAAAAGACAGATTCATCAAAGTTGCAACCATAATTAGAAAAGCGGTTGTTGAAGGCAAACCAATTCTTCTTAGACATAATGCAGATTGCGACGGATATTCAAGTGCAATTACTATTGAAAGAGCGATTATTGGATTTATGGACGAAGTTACGGGCGGAGACAAACAGATGCAGTTTCAAAATTATAAAAGGGCACCATCAAAAGCACCTTTTTACGAATATGAAGATAGTGTAAAAGATGTTTCAAACTGGCTTAGAGATAATAATAGGAGCGGGGCAAAACCTCCATTAATTGTTGTAACTGATAATGGTTCAACTGAAGAAGATATTTTGTCAATGAGGCAGATGAAAATTTATGATGCTGACATTGTTGTTGTAGATCACCATTATCCTGGTGAAGTCAAAGGCGGGAAAGTACAAGTTGACGAGCTTGTTTCTGCACATATCAATCCTTATTTGACAGGTTATGATTCTAATGTTTGTGCAGGTATGCTCGGATATGAACTTGCAAATTTTATTTATGAGAAGAACAGGAATAGTATTTTCATCCCGGCAATGGCTGCTATTTTGGACCATACAGAAGGCCCTGAAAGAGACCAATATTTGGAGAAAGCTAAGAAAGAAGGTTTTACTGAAGAGTATCTTGGTGTTCTTGGTGAGATTGTAGACATGCAGTCACATTATTTCAGATTTATGGAATCAAGAGAGTTTTTCGATGACTTGTTTGGAAACAATATGGAGATGCAGAAAAAAGTTGTTGAAATGCTAGAACCTGAGTTGAAGAAAAGATATGATGCTGTTGAAGTTGTTGGAAGGCATTACGTTGATAAAAAGGATTTTGGCAAGTTTTACTTAGTGAGTTTTGATGGAGAGATGGGAACTTTCAGAGGAGAGTATCCGGCTATTGGAAAGAGTACCAATCATATCCACAAGATTTTTGAAAAAGAACTTGACAAGCCTATAATTACTGTTACACATGGAACAACTTTCATGACTATCAGAGTTAGTGATGCTATTTCTGGATTTAGTGTGCCTGAGTTCGTTCAAATTGTTTTTGACAAGGCTCCTTTTGCAAATGCGAATGGGGGGGGACACGAACATGCGGGAAGTGTAAGGTTTATTGAGTATGCTAGAAAAGATATAATGAAACTTTTTGGAGATTATTTGAAAATAGTTAATGATAAGAATTAAAATTGCCAAATCCCATTTTTTTGAACTAATTTTCCATTAACATATATTTCTCCACCAGGAAATTCAGACAAATTGGAAATATTTCTTCTTAAATCACACACTAAATCCCAATGAATGTCTGATTTGTTCAAACCTCCCCCGCTATTTAAAGGTTGCTCTCTATAAGAATCTCCTAAAGCTAAATGAATGGTGCCACCAATTTTTTCATCAAATAAAGTTTCAATGATTGCTTTTTTTATTCCATAATTACAACCAATACCAAATTCCCCTACTCTTTTAATGCCTACATCAATTTTCAATGTTTCTTCTAATGCTTTTTGATTTTTTTTAGCAGAAAATTTTCTTATTGCCCCATTTTTAAATTCTAATCTAATTCCTTCAAGAATACCAAATCCTTCTCTTTTAGCAGGCACTTGAAAATAAATATATCCATTTACGGAATCTTCAATTGGACCATAAAAAACTTCACCATCAGGCATATTTAATTTTCCATCACAAATTTCGCCACCCCTTCCCTTCAAACTCAAATGTAAATCAGTTAATCCAGGAACAATTATATGGACATCTTTTGCATTATCAAAAATGGTTTTTACCTTTTTCATTTCATTACTCATTTTTAGCCAATCATTCTCTAAAGTTGCAGCATATACAAATTTTTCAAATTCATCTATACTCATGCCTGTAAGTTCTGCATTTTCTTTGGAAGGAAAACCTGTCAAATTCCATTTTACTGCATATCCTTTATATTTTCCTTTACGATAGAGAATTTTTTTATAAGGACCAATAACTTTTTTATTAAAATTAATTATTTTTGCTTCTGAGTTTTCAATACCATCAGCATAATTAGGATTACTATCACAATCGACTAAAATTCTTGCATTACACCATTTTGCTAATTCAATTCTCCTTTTTAATTCTTCTTGCCATTCACTTTGATTATTATTTTCTATAAACTTTCTAAGAATTCTAGGATCAAAAGACATTGAGTCATATCTTACTTCTGCTCCTTTTTTTCTTGCATTTCTTCCTAATAAAATTGCATATTCAGAATAAGCTGGATTAAATTGTATTAATAATTTATCTCCTTTTTGAATTTCAACAGAGTAATTTAATACTAAATCTACTAATTTGTTAAGCTTTTTATTCTGGCTCATATATTATTAAAAATAAACTTGTTTAAATAATTAATGATAAAAATTAAATTCTTGGCAATTTAACATTATTTCTTTTTATTGCTTTTTCATATATAATAATTAATTTATTATGTAAATCTTCAGGAATTTCCGATTTTAATTTGCTAGCTGAACCTAAAGCATATGCGTGTGCTTCATCATCTAAAACATCCTCGTGGTATCCACCTTTCATACTTAGTTCTTTTTTAATTTCACTTAAATCATATTCAGATAAAATATTCAAAACTTCTTTTTTATATTCTAAATCTGTATAAAATAAACCATGAGCAGTTTCATGATTTAAAGTATTTGAAATATTTTTCATGGCTTTATGAACC
>JBFHXM010000061.1:0-6590 GCA_041598975.1 Candidatus Woesearchaeota archaeon
ATAAGAAGTTTATATGTTTTTGTAAAATTAATTATACTTTAATAAGTTCTTCCTTGTGAGTGATAACTTTATAAATGACTATATAATTGTAAAATCATGGGAAGATTCTTTACATATGATGAAGTACAAAAAATAAAACCTACCACCCAAAAAGTAACTGAGACCAGAGATAGAGTTCTTGATTATATGCATAGAAAATCTTTATTAGAAATTATTTTAATGTATGGATCAACTATATGGGATTTGCATCCAAAATGTCTCATTCAACATAATGCTAGAAGTGACATAGACATATTATTTAATGATAACGAAGTTTCCAATCCAGAAATAATAGAACAAACTAAAAAAGACCTTAAACAAATTGAAGAAGAGACGGGAATCAATATAGATTTTTCAAGATTAACAGAGAATGTAGGTGAAGATATAGAAACAGAAATTACTCCTTTCTATATTGATAATTTTAGAATACTTGCAGAAGAATTTGGATATGTCGCATATGAAAAAGTTTTGAGATATTTAGAACCTTTTTTCCAAGACATTCCTTTTATAAAACAACAGAATGCTTTGTATAGTTTTTTATCTCAAATTAAAAGTATAAGCAATAAATTTGATTTGTGGGATAGAGATAATTTTGAAATAAACAAAGTTAATTTAGACTTATTGTCACACATAGAATCTTTGCCAGGAAAATATGCCTTATATGCATTTGGAATGGATAATAGAAGAACTGTGCCATATACAAAAAAACACGCATTGGAATTATTTTTACAAGAGCCAGCTGAAGTGGATAAAAGATTATTAATTGGATTTGGAAGAATTAAGGAACAAAGCGATACTTATCAAGAATTAATTACAAAAGTTCAAGATGGAATGACAAAAAAAGAATACGATTCCAGATTAAAAGAGATTGTATCTGACATATTATTTAACAATCATATGATGTTAAATAAAATGGCTAAATCGTATGATTTTGGTAAGAAAAGATTAAATCATGTTAATATGTTTGATGATGGCTTCCATCGTTTTTGGGCGAGCAATCCATTTGGATATTAATAAGAATAAAAAATAAAAAAAGTATTAAATAAAAAATTTAAATATCAATCCCTAGCGATGTTAAAGATTGCCTTTACTGCAACAATTGCTGTTGCAGGTGCAACAAATACTGCCATTAAGAAGAAGAAAGTACTAACTGCCATCCATCCAAATGCCATCTCTTTAATTACTGCACCTAGTGCCTGGAAACTTATCAGGAAACTTATTCCTGCTATAAGGAAAGTGTTCACTTCCTTATCTGAAATATTAATCAGTCCTACAATTATACCAATTACTGCAAGTACAAATACTGCCCATTGAGGCACATTATTTGCAGTAAAAATTGATATTAAGATTGCTAAAATCAATCCAATTGTAAAGGACCAAACTCCTATTTTATCTTTCATTTTTCTGTAACCCTAAATGAAGTATTTGCTATAGGATTTGCAGATTTATAAAGGTTATGAATTGAGTAAAACATATAAATATCTGAAATTATCTTCTATTTATGGATGAAGACAAGTTTGCAAATTTTCTTAAAATTTCTAAAATTTATGGCCTGAAAGGGGTTGCTAGGATGACTTCTAACAGATATTTTGATGATAAGGATAACATTAACTATGAAAGAAAAGAAACTGCAGCTGAACATGTATATTCTTCGCTTAGACTTGCAGATTATTTTTTAATGAATGAGGAAGAGTTTGCTGGTTTGGATAAAGGAAAAATTTATGATTTGATTTTGTATCATGATGATTTGGAAATAGAAGTTGGGGATGTGTGCATTTCTGATGTTGTAAACAGGAAAAAGAACGGGGAGAGGGAAAAAGAGATACTTCCTTATTTTGTAAAGCAGGTTCCTAAGGAGATAGGAGAGAAGTTAGTGAAACTTGATGCTGAGTTCAAGGAAAGAGAAACACCTGAAGGCAAGTTTGCAAATGCGATAGACAGGATAGATGCGATAGTTCATGAACTCGAGTACAAAGATGATTGGGGATATGAAAAAGGATGGACAGAAAAAGATTTGAGAAACTTGTCTGAAAAGCATGTAATTTATTCTGAAACTTTTACTAAGTATTTTAACAGATTGATTAAGTATCTTGATGATAATGGTTATTTTGAAGATTGATTAAATACTATCAACTAATTCTTTTAGTTCGTATAATCTTCTGAATGCATCTTTTGTGTTTAATTCGTTTAGTCTTTCATCCCTTAATATTTGTGCCAAATTATCTGCTTTCTCTATCATTGATCTATGAAGCCCTTTTATTTTTTCTGTTTTAAGGTCATAATTTCCAAATGGCAATGTTTGTTGATGCGCATCAGAGTATATTCTTTGTTTTAAATCTTTAACATTCAAACCAAGCATTATTGAAGCTGCCGCGTATTGTTTTCTTAATCCCACATCTCCAATATCACTTAATAAAACTCCTTGCGTGAAACTAATCAATCCTGCTTCAGTAAGGTATTTTGTATCTGCATCCAAACTTGCATGTTTAAGCGCATCAGTTATTGCAGAAGAACTTAAACCCAATTCTTTTGCAAATTGAGAAACAGAATAATCTTCACCATGAATGCTTTTTTTAAGTTCGTAATTCTCCATTAGTTTCTCTGCCCTTTCTGTAAGTATTACTTCTTCGTAAAGGTCTTCTTCTGCTCTTATTATGTGTGCTGTAACATCATCAATCTCAACAAACAACACATCAGTTATCATCTCTTCTGCCTCAGCAGCTGCCCAATACCTATTTTCACCAACTACTATCTCATAACCTTCTCCATTTGGATTAGGCCTTACCATTATTGGTTGCATAATTCCATATTTTTTTATTGTTCCTGCCATGTCCAATATGTTTTTATCATCAAAATCTGTTCTTAACTGAGTTGGACAAGGCACAATATCAACTAAATTTACTTTTGGCAAATATTCTACTTTATCAAAGGTTATTTTCTTACCTTTCTTATCACCATTAAGTTCCACTTCGCCAGATTTTATTCTATCAATTAGTTTTTTCTTTTTCTTCTTTTTTCTTTGTTCTTCCTCAACTTCTAAATATTTTTCATTTTGTGAATATTGTTCAATTAAATTATAAACTCTTTGTTTAATAGAATCAAATATTGTCTGCATAGTATGTCCATTACTACCTTTCAAATCTGCAAATGCAAGATTATCCTCAATAGTTGACATGAATTTAAATTTCTTTTTGAATGTGATTAACTCTTCAAGGCCTGAAAGCAAATCTCTATTTTTTTTTGGTCTTCTTTTTTCTTGAACTGTAAGTAATATTTCTGAATTTTCCTGATGAGTTCTAATATGATTATTTACAAATCTTCTTGCAGTTTTTGAGTTTAATTTCCCATTAGTATCTATTTGTGCACGATTGTATAATATCATTTGCTCGTTTTTATCATTGATTTTACCAAATTCCAATACTACTGAATATTTTGCTTTCTTTTTACTTACCAAATCCTTTAATTTTTTGTTTACTCTAATATATTGAAAAGCATTATTTAAAGTACTTGAATCTCTCCCTATATGTCTTGAAAACTCTGCAAGAGTAAGTTTTTCTCTTAAAGCTTCATCAATTGTCCAGTAATCGCCAGGATTATATTCCAATATCTCATCTCCTTTAAAACCAATTCTTTCTGCAAGTAAAATTTTATACAAATCCCAATAACTCTCTGCATGAGAGTGTGGTGCAATTTTTCTTTTAGTTACATTCTCTATCATGTGCATTTCTATTGCATCTTCTTCTGTTAATCCTTGATAAACTTTAGCCAAAATAGTAGAAAGTTTTAAAATTTTATGAGAAATAAACCTTCTATTTCCTCCAATTATTTTATAGATTTTTCCTCCTTCTTGTTCTTCAAGTTTATTTAATATAATTGGTGTAATCAAACCATATGTTGCAATCGAACTAATTAATTCTTCAATCTTATCTCTTGACCATGTTCTCCTCTCATTATTAACAGTCATTAAGATATCTTCCAAACCTACTTCAAATACACCTAAATTTTTTACCATTTTAAAATAAACTTAACTGTCCTCCATTATTTTCAGTTGTTTTTCCTTCTGTTCTGGTATCACTAGGCATTACAACATAAGTTCCACTCTTATTGCCTTTTACAAGCATGCTGCAATTTAGAGAACACAAATTTTGACATACATTGAAATCTTTTTTAGTGCATAATCTATTTCCGTTTGCCCATTTAATATCATCAAGCAATACTGGAGATATTTTTTCTTCCCTAGTTATTTCCCTAAATAATCTTTCAAGCCTTTTTGTAACATTTCCTATATGAATTTTTTCTCCTTCTTCATAATCACTAAAACTTACTACATCATTACCTATGCTCATCTTAATTCCATGTCTGTCTATTTTTATAGGCATGTCAAAATTATCTTCTAACTCCAAATATCCAAATCTAATAAAATTTTTTACCATCAAACTTGCTTTTCCATCACCTATTCCATAATACCCGGAAATTATTTTGAATGCTTCTTCATATACTTTTGCCCCATTAAATAATTGTCTGGGGTCACCCTTGCAAGTTTCTTCAAGTCTTAAAGCTGCTTGAAGCAATATGTTTGCTGGATTGCCAATACCATTATCCAAAAACCTTTCCATAACTGCTTCAAGTTGGGGTCTTTTATGAGTTGTTATGCTATTTGTTTCCTTACTTTTTGCAAGTTTGATTATATCTCTTGGAGTAAACCTTAATGCTAAATTTCTGCCTGCCTTATACACTTTATTACTATCTCTTAAAGCATCAAGTGCTATGCTGTAAAATAAAAAAATTGCATGTTGCTGTGTTCCTATTTCAAAACCCTCAGAGTATCTTATTTCAGGGACAGGTTTATCTGCATTCAATAATTTATGTGAGGATTCAATTAATGTTTGAGCAAATTTAATTCCAGTTTTTTTATTTATTTTTACCTCGACCATATTAACACCTATCCATAAAACATTCCCCACACCTGATTTCATTACCTTTTACATGTGTAGAACATAATCTTATTTTACCTTTATTTCCTTTTCCAATTACTCCTAAAAAATCTGGATGAGTTGTTTTTGCAACATTGTAATTTTGGGACCCTTTTTGCCATCTATTTGAAACATTATCTTCTAATAAACTTGCTTGTCCAAGCATCTGTTTCCAAGGCATGCCCGAAATAATTTCTGCATCTATTTTTTTAGTCACTCTTATGTCCAAGAATTGCAGCCCTAAATACTCAGAATGTTTTTGATAAAAATCTGCTGCTCTTTTTGCTTCGTCTTGCATCTCTGACATTGGTCTTGTTATGTCTGTTGCCACAAACAGGTTTGCATTCACGCCTGCTTTTGCGAGTTTTAGTATTTCTTGGAGTCTTCTTTTTGTATCAAAACCTAACCTTACCATGCCTTGCTCCAATGCCTCATAACCTATGCTACTAAGAACACTTACTCTTGCTTTTCTTAGTTTTTCTGCGAGCTGTTTATTGTATTCAATTGTTTTTGTTGGCATTGCACAAACATATTCCCTTTCTTTTGAAGCTTCAACAATTGCATCGAGTATTGTTGGCAAGTTGTTCTCGAATCCTTTTATTTTTCTCAATACTTTTGGAACACATGTTTCTACAGATTGTCCAAATCTTAAATATATTTTTTTTCTTCGTGATAAATTTAATTCTTTTATTTTTGCATTTAATATCTCAAGAAATTCTTCTTGTGAGATGTCAAATAAGTTTTCTAAAAAGTTTCCTCCATTGTATCTAGTTGCATAACAATACGAACATTTCCCTCGAGGATTGTAATTTCCATCAGCATCTATTGTTGCAAGGCATGCTTTTGCAGTATCTATGCCAATATCTATTTTGCAAATAGGATGTGTTGTACCCTTTCCGCTTTTTACTATTTGATTTGGAGAAGGTATTTTTAATACATAGATTGGAATTTTCAGCTTATCTAATGTTTGTACTTCTTGAAAATGTGTAGATATTTCTAATTGTTTTATTGCTGGAATTTTACAAAATTCTACTATGTCCTCTCTTATTGCCTGCACAATATTTCCTTTTAATCTTTCTTCTAGGGGCAAATGTTTTGAATGAATATTAAATTGTGAATCTACCTCTTCAGTGTGTTCTGTGTTACGAGCATCTCTTTGGTCTATTTTATAACCTGCATCTTTAACAATGTCAATTATCAAGTTAAGATTTGCATTTAATAAAAAACTTGTAATTACACCTCTTTTGGAACCTTTTCCTTTGTAAGTTGTTATTGCAACCGGGTCTACCAACTCTTTAAGTTCTCCAAGTTGATTTGGAATTGAGTCTAAACCATTATCAAAATAAGTTTGGTATAAGAATAAACCATCTTCTAATTTGAAGATTTTAATATGTTTTCTTTTTTTATTTGCTGGCTTTTTCTTCTTTTTTCCATTTTCATCTTTAGATTTTTCTGATTTAAATCTGCTTAAATTTTCTAAAGGTAATTGCTTAGGAGAATTTGAAACCATTTTATATAATATAAGTAACGATTTAAAATTACTTATAAACTTTTTCAAAATTACTACTTATAAATGGC
>JBFHXM010000062.1:0-6578 GCA_041598975.1 Candidatus Woesearchaeota archaeon
CAATGAGGGGAAGATAAAAGCGGATAGATACTCGGGCTATTCTATCGAAGATTTGAATGTTAAATTACATCAAATTAGAAACTTTTTATTAAAAGTTGAAAAAGATATTGCAGAAATTGAAAAAATCTTCTCTAAAAGGTGTAAGGATAAATTCACACTAGAGAATGAAATTGACTTAATTAAAAGAAAAGTAAATTCTATGTGTGTGAACAATGGCAGAAGATAAATTTCAAAATATTAAATGTAATATTGTAGAAGTTTTGGAACATAAAAATTATAATTTTGGTTCTAAATTTATAGTTAGTATTAATTTAAAAAATATGTATAAACGATTTCGGAAAATTGAAATTGGTACTAGGGCTTTTCAAACATTAAGTTTAAAAAATGGTTCTGAGATTGTAGTTTATGAGAATCTAAATAAAAAAGGCGATTTTAAAATAAATTATCAAGAAACATTCAAATTATATAATAAAAAATTTATTAAATATTATAATAAAAAATGAAAGAGAAAGGATTTAATATTGAAGTGTATAAGATAATAACTAATCAATCTCAAAATAATTTTGTATTAGTTGATAAAACAAATAATAGAAGTTATGTTGAAACAAATCTTGTTAATATGTATTCTATTTGTATGGACTTAAATATAGATTTTATGTTTAAATTATTATTTGAGGGTTTTGTCGAAAGTTTAGATAATTTTAAATTAGATAAAAAAGATAAAAAACAAATTGGGAGAGACATTTCTGATGAACAAATGATTAAATTTGTTGATGAAATAAAACAAGCCAAAATTGATAAAGTAAAAAAAGAGATTGAGCAACTTCAAACAAAAGATATTATCGAAAAAAAAGTGTATTTAATCGAGAACCAAAAACAAGTATTTTCATCATTTAGAAAATATGTTTTGGTTATGTGCAAGAATATTCACGGAATAACATATAAACCAGTTGAAAGCCGAATAATTGAGAAAGGCACAGACTTATATTTTAATCTATATCGTAGGAAGAAAAGTTTTAATGGTTTGAAACCAGACCCGAAAGCAAAGTTCCCGCTTGTAGAAAAATTGCTTAGAAATTTATTGCAAGAGGGCTATGACCATTTTATAAAAACTCTTGCTTGGAAACTGCAACACCCCGAAATCATAATCCCGAATCATTGGATAATCCAAGATGACGGGGGAACAGGAAAAACTCAAATACTAGGATATTATGTTTTAAGGAAAATGTTTAATATAAACCAAGTATCACAAGACGAACTTCAAAGCGGGTTCAATGATTATTTAGTTAATTGTGATTTTCTTATTTGTGAGGAAATTGAGGGCTTTTCTAATGAGAAGAAAATTAAAATGCTTACAGGTTCACAGAACATAGTAATTAATCGGAAGTTTCAACAACCTTTCACGATTGGGGCTTATTATACAATAATTATATTTTCAAATGATTTAAAGCCACTTAAAATAAGTAGAGGGGACAGACGATTTAATGTTGTTGGTGGCGGTCAAAGATTAAGCCCCACATCAAACGGGGATTGGAAACAAACATTATTTGAAAGTAAAGATGAGAATATAGAATTTTTCAAAGAGTTTCATAAAAAAATTGATGATGAAATCAAAAGTATGTATAAATATTTAATATCTCTTGAACTTGATAGAGTAGAACTTCAACTTACTTTAAACACTAAACATAAACAAGAACTAGAAAGAATAAACTATTCATCTGAGCAAGATTTTTTCGAGGAATTAACCGAACTAGGTTTGGAATCGTTCGTGCATACTTACATAAGAAAAGGATTCGCTTTTTTTTGGGATAATAATATTGTGTATAAGGAAAGTGGCGAGAATCAAGGTTACTGGATTAAAACTTCTGGGCTTTATGAACTATACAAAACTTATACAAGAGAAACGAATTTAAAGACACTTGGAAAAACTCATTTTTTTAAAAGATTGCATACTATTCCGGAGTTCAATGACTTTTTCAGGGAGAACAAAATTATATCGCATAATAATGATAAGTTAAGGTGTTTAAGGTTTAAAATAAAAAATGACACACAAGAATAATGGTTACAAATGCGAACAATACTTAGCAAGAAAGTTCCGTGATTTAGGGGCGAGTGTGAACATTAGAAATACTTATTATGATTTGGAAGTTAAATTCCCTGATAAAAGAATCCGTAAGATAGAGGTTAAGAGTGCGAAGTTTCAAACCACTTGCGGAAGAGTTAGGAAGTTTGCAAGGTTTGACTTTAAATACAAACGAAATTTACAAAAAATAAAAAAACATAATGTTTGGTTATGTTTTATTGTTTATGTTCGTTCAAGTTCTGAGATAATCGGGTTTGTTAATCCTAAACAAATTGATGATGATAAGAGATTTTATAGTTTAGTTGATGTAATTAATTTGAAGACTACCCCGTTTAATAGTTTCATCAAAAAATTAAATTTGAAAAATGGTTAATAAGATATATAATGTTTGTGTTGATTGCAATAAGAAAAAGTACCCTGATAGTACTAAATATTGTTCTGATTGCAGACGAAAAAGATTAATTAAACTTGATAGCGACAATAAACAAAAGACCACATTAAACAATTTTTTCCGATAAGTTTTTAAATAGACGATTTCAATATAATATTATGACAAAAAATCCTTATAACACTAAAAAAAGTAATAAAAACCTTTACAAAGTAGGTTATGATAGAAAGTTTATTACTCGAAAATTATATTCTGCTTATCCTTGGAAACCTTTTTCAAATAAACAAGAAGCGATTAAATTCGCAAAAGAATATAAAAAAGGGAGGAGTAATACTATGGGTACTGAGGGAGATGTTTATGTTGTCGATAAAAATAATAAAATTATATATAAGACTTAAAAAATGTCCCGTAACCCGTACAACACTAAAAGTAGAAGTAATCCTTATTCAAAGGATAAAAATTCTATTTCAAGAACTAAGAATAATTCTATGTTCACTAAAACAAACAATAACAAGAAATACTATTCTAGAAAGCAAAAAGTCTCTATTTATGACTAGTGATTTTTTCTTACACACTTAACTTATATTTATAAAAGAAGTTCTTTTAAATATTATTATCTATTTTACAATTATACACGGAAAAATTTGTAAAAACAAATTTTTAGTGCATTTTTGATAAATCAAAAATAGATTTTTACGATAACTAGAAAATGAAAGTAGAAATTGTAACTAATAAAGACAAGGAAGTCTTAAAAACAGAAGACGGAAGAGAACTTCAAAGATTCACTTTTGAAGCGGGAGATGTATTCATTCCTAAGTTTAATAAACCTATTGTGAAAACAACAGAGGGCGTTAATTCTAAAACTAAGAAAAAAGAAACATACGAAAAGTATTTACTTAAATGTAGTGTAAAGAATAAAGATAACGAAATCATTTTAAACAATGCAGATGAAAACGAAATCTTTGTTGAACTAACTCCTACACAATACAAAAGTTTTATGAGAAAGTATGATGATGACAAAGACTTTGAAGCGAATCAACATTTATGGGTTGCTTATAATTACGAATCCGAGAAATACGGGCAACAAGTTGGTATTGGTTTAAAGGGTAAGTCAAGAGACGCGAAATCTTTTGAAGATTTCGAAGAAAAAACAGAAGAGTAAGTTATTTAAATAACTAACTCTATTATTTTATTATATAAAAAATGTGGGTTAAGATTACAAAAATTGAGGATTCGAAATATAATGATTCACAATTAGTATTTTTTACATTTCTTGGGGAGACTAAATTCAGTATAGTGTCCGCTTATGTGTTGCATTATTTGGATGTTCCAGAACTACGAGTAGGTCAAGAGATATATATTAGTAAATCATTTGATAAGAGAGAGAGACCGATTTATTTAATACGAAAAGTGAGGAATTTATAATGACTAAAAGAAAAATTTGTGAAATTTGTAATTTTGAACATTTCAGACCAAAAAGTTTAGTATGTTCAAATAAGTGTGCAAAACAAAAAGAAAGAAATAATAAGCCATTTTTAGAAATAAATTGTAAGATATGTAATTTAATTATTTTGACTAAAAATTCAAATATAAAATTTTGTTCAAATAATTGTAAGAGATTAGGAGGGAATTTAAGAGTAAAAAAATATCAAAGTAAAAACTCCAAAAAAATTTCTGATAAAAAATATATTAATAAGGTCAAAACTAATAAAATTTATAAAAAAAAAGTATTAAGAAGAGTTCAATGTTATCAAGACAGAAAAAAAAGACCAGAATTATATATTCAAGAATGTTGTATTTGCGGTAGTAATAAAAATATAGAATTTCATCATCCTTGTTATGATTTTGCTTTAAGTGTTTACTCCTTATGTAAAAAACATCACGGAATCATTCATAGTGAGGTGAAAGTATGAAAAATAAGAAAAAACCTTTTTCAAGGTCGGAGTTTATGCGGGAGAAACACGCACAAGCAAAAAAGCAAAGAAGCATATTTGCTCAAAAGTTCGATAAACAAGATTTGCCGAGTTATTCCAGTTTCCTTAAAAGAGAAACACCGCTTGAGAACCAGATTATAGCATACGAAGTTTCTTATCAAGTAAGTTATAGGGGACAAGTTGATGATATTACTATCTCGCCACAAACTTTTCTCGTGTATGGGTTTAGAAATAATGAATCTCAAATTAGAGAAAATACTATGAATATGCTTATAGATTCTAAAGGAAAAATAACAGGACATAATCTACACCCTAATACTGCAAAGACTATTGAAAGTAACGCAGATATTAAAATATTTCCAAGAGGTATGGAAGAGAGTTTCAAGCAAGTTCCAAGCGATATAAAAAGACAAGTAATAAATCAAAATTATGTTGTAAAAGAACTTGATACAACAATTAAGATGAAAAATAAGAAAGGTCGGACAGGCGATTTAAACCTAGACATTAGACATTTCTTATAAAAGAAAATGGTATGGGAAAATAAACAAAAAAGAGAGATAGTTGAAAGATTATCAAAAAAAGATAGTGTTACCTTATCAATTATGGTGGGGTTTTTACTTAGTGAGAGTAAAAGTTATTCAGAAGCGAATAAGTTTCTTGATAAATATTTAGATAAAGCCAAAACAGAAGCGGAGAAGTTTGAAAATGAAAACTAAATTTGAACAAATATTATCTAATGAAGTACAAGGTTTTAATACTAGACTTAAAAAGATACAAGATAGTGTTTTGCCAAAATATAGTTTTGTTACAGGGTTTGATAATTCTATTAATTATCAAAATACAAGTACTCAAAATTATAGTAGAGAAACCAAATCTGGTATTAAATTGGAAAAATTCTTTTTGTTTTGTTTAGCAGAATAATAGAAAAATGACACTTAAAATAATTGGGTTTGAAGTTACGCAACAATGTAATTTAAAATGTAAACATTGTTATTTAGGTAATAATCGTTTAACTAATTATTTAAGTGATTCTGAGGTTCAAAATTATTTATCCAAACAAGATATCTCTTCGCTTGAAAGTATATGCTTTACTGGTGGAGAACCTATGTTAGATTTAGGAATATTTAATAAAATTGGGTTTGGTTCAAGTTTAGGGTTAGAAGTATTCTTGAATACTAACGCAACTTTGATTAAGAGTGATTCTGCAAAAAAATTAAAAAATAGTGGTTTAACTAAAGCAGTAGTTACTTTGTCGGGAGATTTAGATTCTCACGAAACTATTTATGGCGAGAATACTTATTATCGGGCTTTAAATGGAATAATTAATATGTTAAACAACGATATTGATGTTGGAATTAATTGTTTAGTATATCCAAAAAATTTTGGTATGTTAGATAATTTTAGAAATTATTTGAGTTCTGTTTTTGGAATAATTGATGTATCTTTCACGCCCATTATAAATATTAATGGTATGATTTTAAATAATGAATTATTATTATCTGATAAACAATTTAATAGTATTGATTTTGGGATTAATAATCAAACTAATAAATGTAAGTCTGGAACAGACGCAATATTTATTCGTAGTAATGGGGATATAGTCCCTTGTTTAGCGTTACCGAATATTATTATTGGAAATATAAAAGAAAATGATTAAATTAGAAAAGAAATTAAGCGAGTGCGTTGTTGAAAGAGAGAGGGGAGGTGTTTGTCCTTATACTGCCATTTACACTTATTTAGAGTGTAAACATTTAAATTATGATAACGTGGTTTGCACTTATGATACAAAAGTAAACATTATTATTGGCGAAAAAGAATAATAAGAATCAAGGCAAAAAAAGGAATAATAAATTATTCCTTTTAGTTTTAGCGTTTAAATAATTTTTTGGATTATTTTTTTAATCCGATTTTGGTATGTAATCGCAACATTTATTTTATGGTTTTACAATATAGACCCTAACGCAAATTTTTATGTTTGTCGTTTAGGGGTTAATTATATAAATGAAGTTAAGTATTTATATGCTTTTTGGTTTTAACTAAAAAGCGACTAAAAATTTATAAATACTAAATTTTTAAGTATAATTAACTATTTTTTGAAAATTATAAAAAATGAAGTTAAAACTAAATTTATTATTAATGATACTTGAGAATGTCCCTAGTCCGAATAAATATA
>JBFHXM010000063.1:0-6523 GCA_041598975.1 Candidatus Woesearchaeota archaeon
ATGATATGATTGCTGAGAGTAAGGACAGGAAAGAGAACGTAACCATTACTATTTTTCAATTTTGTTTTTTTATAAAGATTTATTGTCTCTTGCAATTAAAATAATAAAAACATATTTAAAAACCCCTTGTCTTGAAAAATTCTATATAAATATCAGGGCCTTCTTTTTTCTTTGCAGTTGCTGTTTCTTCATATTTAGAATATATGGAAATAACATGTGAAGTAAGCAGGTTCATATCTTGGTAATAAAGGTTTTTCATTTTGTTTGTAATGAAAAGGAATATGAAAAATATTGTGGTTCCGATAATGCTGATAATTTGGCTGACTAGGATTGCAAGTTGTGAAAGCAGGAAAAAATCTGAAAAGAAATATGATATGAATGAAAAATAAATAATGCAGTAAAATACAATCTCTGTTGTGTAAATCCTGCTCAATCTTTTGATAACCTTGTCGATTATTAATATCATGTCATCAATCCTTTTCCTGTCTTTCTTTGATTTGATATCTATGTGTTCATCCAAATCCTTCAAATAATTTTTAACTCTGTAATATCTTGTCAAAGATAAACTTTGTGCTAAATCCTTGTAAAAACTCACAATTCCCATCTTAATTACTTATTACAATTATTATTTATAAACATTATTCCTTTTTAGATTCTTTTTTCACATCCAATTTAATGTTAAGTTCCTTTAACTGGTGCGCATCTACAAGTGACGGCGATTTTGTAAGCGGACAGTGGCCAACCTTGTTCTTTGGAAAGGCCATAACTTCCCGGATGGATTTTTTATCTTCTAAAAGCATGATAATCCTGTCAACTCCAAAAGCAAGGCCTCTGTGGAAAGGAGCTCCGTAATTATATGCTTTAAGAAACCACCCAAATTGTGCTTCAATTTGCTCATCATTCATTTTGATTATTTCAAAAACTTTCTTTTGCAGTTCCGGCCTGTAAATACGAAGCGCACCTGAACAAATCTCAACTCCGTTCATGGTAATATCGTAACAATCACCTTTCAATTTCAAAAGTTCGCTTTTGTACTTATCAACATCCTCTTTTGAATTTATGTTTTTCTCAATAAACTCTGCTCCCTCGGGGTGTGGCATTGTAAAAGGCGAGTGTTCTGCATCAAGTCTGTTCTCATCTTCGTTCCATTGGAACAGCGGGAAATCAATAATCCATGCAAACATGAACTTGTCTTTCTCAACTAAATCAAGTTTCTCTGCAAGGTCCCTTCTAAGAGCATCCAAAACATCATTTGTAATATCTTTCTTGTCTGCAATGAAAAACAGAAGGTCGCCTTCTTTCCCTTCCAATTTGTTATTAATCGCCTTAAGCTCATCAGCAGTGAAAAACTTAGCAATGGAACTTTCAATCTCGCCACCTTTCATAACCTTCATCCAAGCCATACCTTTTGCCCCATTCTCTTGACAGAACGCAATGTACTTGTCAATGTCTTTTCTTGAAAACTTGTCCTGTCCTTTCGGAACTCTGATTCCTTTTACAAGTCCACCAGAAGTAACTACATTTTTGAAAACACTAAATCCACATTTTTCTGCAATATCAGAAATGTTTTTCAATTCTAAATTTTTGATTCTTAAATCTGGTTTGTCGCTTCCGTATTTGTCAAGTGCTTCATGGTAAGGGATAACTGAAAAATTTTTGTGGTCAATATTTATATTGTAAGCTTTGAATGCCTCAATCAAACTCTTCTCCATAAGTTTTTTGAACTCTTCAAACTCAATGAATGACATCTCAACATCTACTTGTGTGAACTCTAATTGCCTGTCTTTTCTTGAATCTTCGTCTCTGAAACATCTTGCAATCTGATAATATCTCTCAAAACCTGAAATCATTAAAAGTTGCTTGAACAATTGCGGAGATTGCGGAAGAGCATAAAAAGAACCTGCTTGCTTTCTTGATGGAACAAGCATATCTCTTGCACCCTCAGGTGTGGACTTTGTCAAATAAGGTGTTTCTATGTCTACAAAATCGTTTTTCTCTAAGAAATTTCTTATCGCGGAAATGAACTTACTCCTTCGAATAAAGCTTTGTTGCATATCGGGCCTTCTTAAATCAAGGTATCTGTATTCAAGTCTTAAATCCTCGTTTACATCCTTGAAATGTTCCTCATCAATATCAAAAGGAAGCACCTCACACTTGTTAACAACTTCAAAATTTTCAACCAAAACTTCAATTTTTCCTGTTGCATGTTTTTCATTAACGGTGCCCTCTGGTCTTGGTCTTACTGTTCCATTAACAGAAATCAAAAATTCCCTTCTAAAATTTTCAACTTCAGAAAAGTTTTTGGTAACATCTGGGTCAAAAACAATCTGTGTAATCCCATATCTGTCTCTTAAATCAATAAACTTTTTACCTCCGTGGTCTCTGATTCTCTGAGCCCATCCAATAAGTTTAGCATTCTTTTTATCGTCCTCAATCCTTAAATCTCCGCAATTATGAGTTCTTATCATATATAATTAAAAAAGGGATGCTGTTTATAAAAATATCTATAAATCTATGGAAAAATAGTATTTACTACAAAAAGACAACCTTTTTATATTCTCACTTCTTTTAGAATTTATAAATAAAAGATGATTGACCCTCATGTTCACTTAAGAGATTGGCTTCAAAGACACAAGGAGTCCTTATATCGTGGTCTGCGTAATGCCTATCTTGCGGGCTTGAATGCGGTATTTGAGATGCCAAATACTAATCCTGCTTTAACAACAGAACAGACAATAAAAGCCAGACTATTTCTTGCAGACCATTCTATTAAAAAATTAAAAACTGAAGTCCCTGATTTTGAAATGTTTCATGGTATTTACGGTGGAATAACTAATGACTTCGAACAAATAAAGAGAATAATTGAACTATATCATGAACATAGGCAAACTGACAAGAGAATAGTCGGGTTGAAACTCTTTGCAGGCCATTCCACTGGTAATATGGGTATTATTAATCCTTTATTACAAGCAAGAGTGTATGAAACATTGACACAAGAAGGATATGGGGGAGTTCTTGCGGTTCATTGCGAAAAAGAAGAGTTTACAAATCAATATATCAAATTTAATCCTAAATTACCAATTACGCATGCTATTTCAAGACCCTGTGAGGCAGAATGTGTTTCAATAGAAGAGCAAATACAATTCGCAAAAGAATCCGGTTTTGAAGGAGTACTGCATATCGCACATATTTCAACACCGGGAGGTTTAGAGATTATAGAAAAAGTAAGAAAAGACGGATTGAAATTTAAAATAACTTGTGGTTTAACACCACATCATGCTTTGTTGGGACATCATGACATGATAGGAGATATTGCACATGGTTTAAATCTGAAAATGAACCCCCCATTAAGAATAAGTGATAAAGCAAATTATATGTTTCTAGCTTTATTAGAGGGTAGAATAGATTGGTTAGAAACAGATCATGCTCCACACACACTATTTGAAAAACAAAACAATCCATATTATTCTGGAATTCCAGGGTTTCCTTTTTATCCTAGATTTATTAAATTGTTAAGAAAAAATAATTTATCTGAAGAAGAAATAAAAAAATTGACTCATGATAATATTGTGAAAACTTTTGGTTTGGAAGGTTTGATAAAATATAACAATTATAGGGTGCCTATGATGGATTTGCAAGATAAATATGAATTTAATCCATTCAAAAAATTTAATTATCTTTAATATTCTAAAACATCTTTCTTGTAAATGTCGTGCTTGATGCCGTTCATAGCCTTCACCATATCAAGTGCCCTTTCGTGTGTCATCTTTTTGGAGTCCAGAAATGCCTTGTAATGCAGGTTGTTGCTTCCGATGAGAAGTATGTCTCCGTTCTTCCTTATAAGCCATTTCAAGTTGTTGTTTGCTTTACCTTCCAAAATCTCGGTCAGATAATGATTGTTTGTAAAAACATTCAGCCTGCTGTAACTCTTCTCAACATTACCTTCGGACTTGATTTTGTACTCAATTGGAAACGCTCTGAGATTGAACACTTCAATAAATGTTATCTCCTCTTTTACCAAGTGAAAATAAAGCTCCCAGTACACATCAGTACTTTTGAACGTGATTACATTGTAACACTTGCTGAAATTTACTTTCTCTCTGTTTGGAAGCGAGTTGTATTCGCTTTTGGAGATGATTTTGTGTGAGGGTGCGAAATAGGCTACTTTTGTGAATTTGCCCTTCACACTGCCCTTAAACTCGTTTAAAAATGATGATTTAACTCTGTACCTATGCATATAAAACTGGAAAAAATGACTGGTATACAGAAAATAAAAAAGGATGATTCCAGTAAGAACCATAGCCAAATACATCAAAGCCATACATATAAAACGAAAAAGCAATTATTTAAACCTTTCGCTGTTTTTGTTGTTCATATTGTTTTTCTAAGCGAACAATATTTACAAATTTTTGTTTTTTCAAGAAAACAATATGAGATTTAATTTTTTTGTATCATTTGCCAAAAAATGGCAAAATTTTACCAAATTTTGAGAAATTAAATAATAACGAGAAGGCAGAATTAATTAAAATAAAAAAGGAGATGGATGAAGGAAAATATTATTCTTATGAAGAAGTGTTTTATTAGATATTTGTTTTTAATCCAGGAAAACTTCTTGGTAATTCTTTTCCCATAGCATTTACAAGTCCTAAGTCTTAATTTGTATTAATATCAAATACTTGGATAGAATATTATTTATACACTTTACCTCTGTAATCTGCAAGTTTGATATAAATTACTTTTTCTTCTTTAAATACTTCAAATATGAATCTAACTTCGCCAATTCTTAATCTAAACAGATTTTTGTTCTTGTCTTTGTACCTTTCTATGTCTAAATGTATTTTTTCATTGGTTTTAAACTTTTTAAGTTCTTTGAGTTTAGAGTAAATCTCATCAGAATTTTGAAGTGTGTTTATGAAATTACTAACCTTCTTTTTTACATCAATGTTATACATTTTAGAGCCTTATTAAAAATTGTAAAGGAAAATTTTAGAGTCTTATACAGTCTTCTTTATTATAATCGTCCTTTTCTAAAGAATCGCCATATAACATTTCTAACTCTTTTTGCTCATCAATAGAAATTTCTCCAATTTTATTTAATTCTTCTCTTACAATTCCTCGAATTAAATTATTTAATTCATCTACATCAATATTAATAGTTTTTGAATTCATAGTATTTATAAGAATTAAATATTTAAAAAACTTATCTTTATTTTAAAAGTTTAAATTCCTGTTCTTGGTCCTGGGACACTCTTGAAGATTCTTTCTCCCTCTGCATTTACAAGTCCCAGATCTTGGTTTGTATTTACATCAAATGCCTGGAAATAGGGTACCATGTTTGGATCTGCTTGTAGTGTTTGGTATTGCATTGACTCTTTTGCTTCTTCCAGTGTTGAGAACATAGGTACATCTGCAGGGGTTAAAACAGTAATGTCTCCAATTTTTTTTCTTGTATTTACAACATCAAAAAGTCCCCAGTAATCTTTGTCATCTTTATGATTGCTATCTAGAATATAAGCTATCCCCTCACCAGTTTTTTCCTTTTCAAGAACATCTTGCCCGTAAAGTTTTTTTATCAGATTAACTAATTCGCTTTTTGTTTTATAATCAAAATGGATATCTGGCCCATTTCCAGATGCTACATAATCCACATGTTTCTTTCTTTCTTCTTTAGTCGTATTTTGCATGGTGTCTTTTATGCCATAGTTTTTAGCTATGAAATCGGCAGAATTTACTGCAGGAGAATTTAATAAAATAACTGCACCTCCAAGTATGGAAGTTAACAACATTTTTGTTTGTTTTTTCATATATATACTATGTTTTCTTTATTTATAAAACTATCTTTTTTACTACTTATAAGTAAAAAGATTATTTTTTAAATCTTTTTTCTAACATTTATATTTATGAAATTAAAGATAACACAATTTGGGTTTTTATTTATGTTATTATTAGTTCTATTCAGTTCTGTAAGTTTGAGTTTTAGTAGTGCCGCAAGTGATATATTAGCAGAATGGGATGCAGAAGCGAAAGCGAATGCTGTTGATCCTAAGACAGATGTGAAACTTAATGCACAAGTAACACTTAAAACATACGTTAAGTCTTATCTTAGAACTGAGATTTCTTCTGAAACTATGAGTTATGACGAAGCAAAAAAAAAAATGCAAGATACTATTTTAAATCAAGACCCTGATAATACCAGGGATTATGATTTTAAAGTTATAATTGGGCCTGATGGCGGTGATTTTGCTGGAGATGAAATAACTTATTATAAACAAAAAAATGGCGATTATGAGATAATTAATAGAGAAGGTAGGAATACGAATTTTGGTACTGTAAAACCTCAACAAATTTCTTGGACTCCTTCGGGAACTGAGAATGAATTCTATATTGCAGACATATATGACAATAGTGGTGGGATAGTTCTTGCAGATGTGAGTGATACTCAAACAACTTATGATAACAGAGGAAATCAAATTAAAACTACTGAATATGAAGATGGGGGAGTAGAAAGAATAATTACTTCTCC